>QHVP01000077.1 GCA_003222295.1 Acidobacteriota bacterium
CTTCCGTCCGGAAGCGATCACCTGCGGCGCGATCGTGCTCGCGTACCTGCTGCTCAATGCCGGGCTCGTGGATTGGCACGGCGGCTGGGCCATGGGGCCGCGCTACCTGATCCCCGCGATTCCCTTCCTTGCCGTCGGCGCGATGGGGCTCCTGCTCGCCTGGCCCGCGGGATCCGTGGCGAGACGCGGGGCCGCGTGGACCTTCGGGTCGGCCATCATCGTGTCGATCGCCTTGATGCTGATGGGCACCGCCGTCCGGCCCGACGTGCCCCTCACCATCGACCGCCCGTTCACGCAGTTCGTCATCCCGTCCTTCTGGCACGGCCGCGTGGCTCGCAGCAACCACGCGATCGACGGCGAGGGGGTGAGCGGCGTGCGCGCGGCCTGGAACCTCGGCCACCTCGTCGGGTTCGAGCGGCTGGCGACGCTTCTGCCGCTGGCGGCCTGGGTGGCGCTCACGGGAGGGTGGCTGGCGCGCACGGCACGCGCGGAGGACGTCGCGGCGCCGCGCGGCTAGACCGCGCTACTTCTTGCGGCGGTCCGGCTTCACCAGGCGGTCGCGTGTAAAAAAACGGGGGCCCGAAGGCCCCCCGTTACGACGGATCGACGCGAGACCGGACTTACGCGGCGCGCTCCGGAACCGCCACGTACAGCGTCTGGTCGCCGCGACGCACGAGGACCAGGGCCGGCTTGCCCTTGGACTTGCCGAGGGCGGCGTGGACGTCCGAGGACGAGCGCACCGGCGTGCCGTTGATCTCTTCCAGCACGTCGCCGACGCGTATGCCCGCGTCCGCGGCCGGGCCGGAGGGATCGACGCCCGTGACTTCGAGGCCGGAGTCACCCTTCTGGAGAGCGAGGCCCAGAGCGCCCGGCGTGCCCCGCTCCGCGGGAGCGGACGAGTCGTCCTTGGCCGTGCGCGGCATCTCCGCGAGCCGCACGCTCACCTGCTTCTCCTGGCCGCCGCGCCAGAGAGTCAGGCCGACGGTGCTGCCCGGCTTGAGGCGGGACACCGAGTTGCGAAGCGAGTTGCTGTCCTTGACCGCCTGGCCGTCGATCGAGGTGATGACGTCACCGCGCCTGACGCCCGCCTTCTCGGCGGGACTGTCCTCCGAGACCGCGCTCACCAGCGCGCCCTTCACCTCGGACAGCCCCAGGCTGCCTGCGATGTCGGAGTTGATGCCCTGAACGGTCACGCCCAGCATGCCGCGATGGACGGTCCCGCCGCTCACGAGCTGGTCCATGACGTTCTTCGCCATGTTGGACGGGATGGCGAAGCCGATTCCGATGTTGCCGCCCGACCATGTTGGACGGGATGGCGAAGCCGATTCCGATGTTGCCGCCCGAGGGCGCGAGGATCTGCGAGTTGATTCCGATCAGCTCGCCGGGCGTGTTGACGAGCGCGCCCCCGGAGTTGCCCTGGTTGATGGGCGCGTCCGTCTGGAGGAAGTCCTCGTAGCTGCCGTCACCGGACGCGGTCGCCCGCCCCTTGGCGCTGACGATGCCCATGGTCACGGTCTGGCCCACGCCGAGCGGGTTGCCGACCGCGAGCGCCACGTCGCCGACGCGCACGCGGTCCGAATCGCCGAGGGGCAGGGTCTGGAGCGCCTTGGCGTCCACCTTCAGCACGGCGAGGTCGCTGGGAGCGTCCGCGCCGACCACGGTGGCCTTGAACGTCCGGCCGTCGGTCAGGTCCACCTCGACCTGGCGCGAGCCCTCCACGACGTGGTTGTTCGTCAGGATGTAGCCGTCGCCGGTGACGACGACGCCGGAGCCGAGCGCACCTTCACGCCGCGGCTGCGAGGGCGCTTGCCGCCGCCCGGGGGACCGGCGGCCGAAGAACTCCTCGAAGGGGTCCTGCCCGCCGAACGGGCTCTCGTCCGCCACCTTCACCACGCGCTGCGAGCGGACGGTCACCACCGCCGGGGCCACCTTGGCCACGACGTCGGCGTAGGAGCCTTCCGCGTGCGCCAAGGGTGCGGTGGAGGCGGGAGCCGCGAACACGACGGGGGCGGGGGCATGGCTGGCCAGGCTGCCCGCCGCGGCCGAGCCCGCGATCAGCGCGCCCACCATCAGGATCCCGGTCAGCCGCCGTGGGCGCGGCGCGGTGGCCCGGTCACGAACTTGCCATTGCATCTTTGGATATGTCCTTTCGTGCCGGAGACGACACCGGCCTATAGAGAGTACGAGACCGGCCATGACCACGCGCTTTCGCGCGCATGACACGTGTGTAATGTCAGCAGGAGGGCAGGCGGACCACGAACGCCGAACCCTCACCGGGCGTGGAGGTGGCCTCCACGCGGCCGCCATGGGCCTCTACGATCGCCTTGACCAGGCTGAGGCCCAGGCCCAGGCCGCGCTCGGACCGGCTGGCGTCGCCCCGGTAGAGGCGCTCCCAGATGCGGGGCAGCTCGTCCGCCGGGATGCCGGCGCCGGTGTCGGTCACGGTGAGAATGGCCTCGGCTCCGTCGAGCGCGGTCTGCACCTCGACCCCGCCGCCCGCGGGCGTGTACTTGATCGCGTTGTCGAGGAGGTTGGCCACGACCTGGCGCATGCGGTTGCGGTCGGCGGAGACGCACACGCCGGGCGCGCAGTGGCTTTGCAGGACGATGTGCTTGTCTTCCGCCACGTCGGAATAGAGGGTGACGGCGTCGCGGACCACCTCCGCCAGATCGAGGCGCTCGCGCGAGAGCCGCATGGCGCCGACTTCCGCCTCCGAGATGTCCATCAGGGTGTCGAGCATCGCGGCCACGCGTTCCGCCTCCTCCAGGCAGTCCGCCAGCGCCTCGCGCGGATCCCGCGCGCCCGCGCCCGTACGCAATCCGGCCTCGGCGGCGGCACGGAGCCGCATCATCGGCGTGCGCAGGTCGTGGGCGACGTTGTCGAGCGAGCCGCGCATGGCCGCGATCAGGCCCTCGATGCGGTCGAGGAGCGCGTTGACCTGCGCCCCGAGCTCGTCCAGGGGGTCGGCGGTGTCGCGCACGGGGACGCGCGCCCCGAGCCTTCCCGTCTCCAGGATGTCCCGGATGGTGCGGCCAAGGTCGCGCAGGGGCTGCAGGGCGGAGCGGGTCAGGACGTATCCGCCGCCCGCGGCGATCAAGCCGATGAGGACGAAGACGACGAGCAGCGACCGCCGTACGCGAGACAGGAGGTCGGCGCGGGGCTCGGTGCTCTTGCCCACCTGGAACAGCGCGCCATCGGGCAGTCGCGCCGAAAGCACTTCCAGCACCGTGCCTCCGGTCCCGCTGGACAGCTCGGACCAGCCGTCCGCGGAGGGTCTCAGGCGCGCCACGTCGAAGTCGGTCCACCCGTCGGGCATGCTGAAGTACACGGCCTGCGCCCCGCCGCCCAGCACCCGCACGAAGAGCGGCTCGTAGCGTCCACCCGCGCGCTCCGCGTCGATCACGCGCGATCCCGCTGCTGGAGGGAGAAGGAGAGCAGGGCGTAGGTGGTCGCGATGAGGGCGAGGGCGCCGCCTCCGAACAGCGCCGCGTACCAGAGTCCCAGCCGGAAGCTGAGCGCCCCCGGCAGCTTCTCACGCCGGGCGGAGGACATATCCCATGCCGCGCACGGTGTGGATCATCGGGGTGGCGAAGCCCTTGTCGACCTTCTCGCGCAGGCGGTGCACGAGCACGTCCACCACGTTCGTGCGCGGGTCGAAGCTGTAGTCGAAGACGTGCGAGAGGATCATGGCCTTGGACACGACCCGGCCGGCGTTGCGCATGAGGTACTCGAGCAGCGCGTACTCGCGCGGCCGCAGGTCCAGCATCCGCCCGCCGCGCTCCACCTTGCGCGAGACGAGATCGAGGACGAGGTCGCCGACGACGAGGCGGGTGGGCTCGACCTCGCCCGTCGCGCGGCGAATGAGGGCCTGGACGCGCGCCAGCAGCTCCTCGAAGGCAAAGGGCTTGGTGAGGTAGTCGTCGCCGCCCACCTGCAGGCCGCGCACGCGGTCGTCCACCGATCGCCTGGCGCTGAGGATGATGACGGGCACGGTGAGGCGACGGCGCCGCAGCTCCTCGATGAGGGCGAGGCCGTCCAGGCCGGGCAGCATGAGATCGATGATGGCGAGGTCGTAGCTCTCGCGGCTGGCCATCTCCAGGGCCGCTCCGCCGTTGCCGGCCTGGTCCACGGCGAAGCCTGCTTCCTTCAGGCCCTTCACCAGGAACGACGCGATGGCGGGATCGTCTTCGACGACCAGTAATCTCAACGTCTTATCTCAGGGGGGGAACTCACGCGCCACTCCGATCGGCGTGAGCTCTCCCCCTGAAACCCCGCACCGCAGCGCCGCCACTGCGCGGCGCCGCGCTCCTGGTCGGCCATCTTCCTCACACTCTTCGAAGCGTAACTCGGTTGACGGCGCCGCACCCTCGGCATAGCCTCAGGTCCTCCCGCTTCTTCACATCGCCACGTCGGAGGCCATCCATGTCCCTTCGCTCCCGCCGCTCTCTTGCCCTGGCCCTTTGGACCTTCGCCGCCGTCGCGGTGACGGCCCAGGCCTCGGACACACCGCCGCCGTCCCAGGTGACCATTGCCGGCAGCCTGCAATCGGAGCTGGGTTGCAGCGACGATTGGCAGCCCGCATGCGCGGCGACCCACCTCGCCTTCGACAACGACGATGGCGTGTGGCAGGGCACGTTCAACGTGCCGGCGGGAAGCTGGGAGTACAAGGGTGCTCTCGACGACACCTGGAACGAGAACTACGGCGCCAATGCCACCCGCAACGGACCCAACATCGGCCTGAGCCTGCCCGCGGGCGCGCCCGTCAAGTTCTATTACTCGCACGAGACGCACTGGCTCGCGGACAGCCGCAACAAGGTCATCGCGGTGGCGCCGGGCAGCTTCCAGAGCGAGCTCGGCTGCCCCGGCGACTGGCAGCCCGACTGCCTGCGCTCCTGGCTGCAGGACCCGGACGGTGACGGCATCTACACGTTCACGACGCGCTCCCTTCCCGCCGGGAGCTACGAGGTCAAGGTCGCCCTCAACGAGAGCTGGGACGTGAACTACGGCGCGGGCGGCGTCCAGAACGGGGCGAACATCCCCTTCACCGTCGCTGGCGACTGCGCGGAGACCGTCTTCCGGTACGACGCCGCCACGCACGTCCTCACCGTCACTGCGGGCAGCGCGACGAGCCCCCAGCCGGCAGCCGTGACCATCGCGGGCAGCCTGCAGAGCGAGGTCGGCTGCTCCGGCGACTGGCAGCCCGACTGCGCCGCGAGCCATCTCGCCTTCGACGCCAGTGACGGCGTCTGGCAGGGCACGTTCAACGTTCCGGCCGGGAGCTGGGAGTACAAGGCCCCGATCGGCGACACCTGGGACGAGAACTACGGCGCCAACGCCACTCGCAACGGTCCCAACATCCCCCTGAACCTGGCCACCGCCGCTTCCGTGAAGTTCTACTACTCGCACGAGACCCATTGGGTGGCCGACAACCACAACAAGGTCATCGCGGTGGCGCCCGGCAGCTTCCAGAGCGAGCTGGGCTGCCCCGGCGACTGGCAGCCCGACTGCCTGCGCTCGTGGCTGCAGGACTCGGACGGGGACGGCATCTACACCTTCCGCACCAGCGCGCTTCCGGCCGGCAGTTACGAAGTGAAGGTCGCCCTCAACGAGAGCTGGGACGTGAATTACGGCGCGGGCGGCGTCCAGAACGGCCCGAACATCGCGTTCACGGTGCCCGCGGCCTGCCAGGAGGTCGTCTTCAGCTATAGCGCGGCCACGCACGTGCTCGCCGTCGGCGCCGAAGGCGCGCCGCGAGGGAACCTGGCCCGGGCCCGCGCGCACTGGCTCAGCGCGGACACCGTGGCCTGGAACCCGGGCGCGGTGGCGGCCGACTGGAACGTCCGGCTGCACTACGCGGCCGACGGCGGGCTCAGCCTCGGCAGCGGTGGCGTGAGCGGGGGCACTGGCATCCCGCTGACCTGGGATCCGGCCGGTTTGTCCTCCGAGCTCAGAATCGCCTTCCCCCACCTGGCGGGTTACGCGGCGTTCCATGTCCCGGCGGACGCGCTCGCCCAAGTCCCCGCGGCCCTGAAGGGGCAGCTCGCCGTCTCCGCCGCCGACGGGAGCGGGCGGCCCGTCGACGCCACGTCGGTCCAGATCCCCGGCGTGCTCGACGACCTCTACGCCTACGACGGGCCTCTCGGCGTGTCGTTCCAGGGCGGCCGGCCCACGCTGCGTGTGTGGGCACCCACCGCGCGTTCGGTGAAGCTGCACCTGTTCCCCGACTCGAGCCCGGGCGCGGCCGCCGAGGTGCTCGCGATGACGGCGGATCCCGCGACCGGCGTGTGGAGCCTGCAGGGCGACCCCGGCTGGGACGGCCGCTTCTATCTCTACGAGGTCGAGGTCTGGAGCCGCGCGACCGGACGCGTCGAGCACAACATGGTGACGGATCCGTACTCGATCAGCCTCGCCCGCAACAGCCGGCGCAGCCAGATCGTGGACCTGGCCTCGCCGGAGTGGAAGCCGGCGGGGTGGGACGCGCTCGTCAAGCCGCCCCTCGCCGCTCCCGAGGACATCACCCTCTACGAGCTGCACGTCCGCGACTTCAGCGCCAACGACGCGAGCTTGCCCGAGGCGCTGCGCGGGACGTTCCGCGCGTTCACGGTGGAGTCCGATGGCACCAGGCATCTGGCCGCCCTTTCCCGCGCCGGCCTCACGCACGTGCACCTGCTGCCCTCCTTCGACATCGCCACCGTCGACGAGGACAAGTCGCAATGGCGGGACCCGGGCGATCTTTCCTCCTTCGCCCCGGACTCCGAGCAGCAGCAGGCGGCGGTGACGGCGGTGGCCGGCCGCGACGGGTACAACTGGGGGTACGACCCGTGGCACTACACGGTACCCGAGGGGAGCTATGCGTGCGAGAACGACGGCGCCGCACGCACGCTCGAGTTCCGCGAGATGGTGCAGGGGCTGAGCCACCTCGGCCTGCGCGTGGTGATGGACGTCGTCTACAACCACACCACGGCCTCGGGCCAGAACGAGAAGTCGGTGCTCGACCGCGTCGTCCCCGGGTATTACCACCGGCTCAACGCCGACGGCGACGTGGAGAAGAGCTCCTGCTGCGACAACACGGCCAGCGAGCACCTCATGATGGAGAAGCTGCTCGTGGACTCGGCGGTCACGTGGGCGAAGCAGTACAAGGTGGACGGCTTCCGCTTCGATCTCATGGGCCATCACATGAAGCGGAACATGCTCCGGCTGCGCGCGGCCCTCGACGCCCTCACGCCTTCGCGTGACGGCGTGGACGGCCGGAAGATCTACGTCTACGGCGAGGGCTGGAACTTCGGCGAGGTGGCGGACGACGCGCGCGGCGTGAACGCGACCCAGAAGAACATGGCCGGCACCGGCATCGGCACCTTCAACGACCGCCTGCGCGACGGCGCCCGCGGGGGCGGACCCTTCGGCGGCATCCAGGAGCAGGGCTTCCTGACCGGCCTCTGGTACGACCCCAATGCGACGGACCAGGGCTCGCCCGACGCGCAGCGTTCGCGCCTGCTCCAGGAGATGGACTGGGTCCGGGTCGGCCTCGCCGGCAACCTGGCCGATTACTCGTTCGTGGACCGGTTCGGCCAAACCAGGGCCGCGCGGGAGATCGACTACAACGGGCAGCCCGCCGGCTATACGGCCGACCCGCAGGAGGTCATCAACTACGTCGAGGCGCACGACAACGACACGCTCTTCGACGCCATCCAGATCAAGGCCCCGGTCGGCACGGCCATGGCCGACCGCGTGCGCATGCAGAACCTGGGGATGAGCCTGCTCGCCTTCGGCCAGGGCATCCCGTTCTTCCATGCCGGCGTGGACCTGTTGCGGTCGAAGTCACTCGACCGCAACAGCTACAACTCCGGTGACTGGTTCAACCGTCTCGACTTCACGTATCGGGACGACAACTGGGGCGCCGGCCTGCCCCCCGCCCCCGACAACCAGTCGAACTGGGGGGTCATGCGCCCGCTGCTGGGCAACCCCGCCCTGCGGCCGACGGGCCGCGACATCCTCGACGCGTTCGCCCATTTCCAGGAGGTGCTTGCCGTCCGGCGCAGCTTGCCTCTGCTCCGGCTGCGGACGGCGGCGGATGTGCAGGCGCGGCTGCGCTTCCACAATACCGGTCCCCGGCAGATCCCCGGCCTGATCGCGCTGAGCGTGGCCCGGGCCGCGTCCTCGCGCTGCACCCGCTGCAGGCGGCCTCCGCCGACCCCGTCGTCCGTACGGCGGCATTCGACATCGCGGCCGGCTCTTTCGCGGTGCCCGCGCGGACGGCGGCGGTGTTCGTCGCCGACCGCCCGCTTGCCGACCAGGTCGCGCTGCTCGAAGGCGACGTTCAGGCCCTCGTGGCCGGAGGGGTGCTCAACGGTGGTCAAGGCCGCGCGCTGCTCGCGAAGCTGGCCGTTGCCGAGCGGCACCTTCGCCATGCCGCCTTCGCGCCCGCGCGTGGCGAGCTGGGTGCGTTCGCCAACCAGGTCGAGGCCTTGGGGAGGACCAACGTGCTCCCCGCCGTGCAGGCGGAGGCGCTGCGGGAGGAAGCGCTCGCCATCCTGGCCCTCATCGGCGCCTGAGATCAGGGCACGAGCGGCCGGAGCGCGATCCAGTCCACGGCGACGGCGGCGTTGCGTGAGGCGACCTCGGGCCGCGCCTGCCGCGGGGTCGTGGAGTAGACGATCCCGAGGTCGTTGAGCCCTCGGCGCAGGACGCGTGCGGGCA
>QHVP01000529.1 GCA_003222295.1 Acidobacteriota bacterium
TACAGGCGTGGCCGCAGCGCGTTGGAAACCTCCTCGATCAGCCTCGCGCGATCGCCGTCCCGGACGGCCCGCAGGAACGACTGCGCGAACGTCTCCAGCCAGGCGGAGAGCTCGCCCGGAAGCGGGGTCGGCCGCGCGAAGAGCGCAATCGTCCGCACGACAAACCCGTTCGTCTGCAGGCGCGCTCGATACTCCTCCGCGGTGGGCAGGAACAGCAGGTCCAGGGCCCGGCCGTCGATGCCGCGACGGCCGACCGCGTCCGCCAGGGCCGCGCGGATGGCGGCGACGTTCCCCGCTCCGCCCATCTCCCCGACGAACCGGCCGCCCGGACGCAAGGCGCGATGCACGGAGGCGAGCACCGCGTCCGCATCGCGCATCCAGTGCAGGGCCGCGTTGCTGAAGACGGCGTCGAACTCGGCCGCGAAGGGCAGCGCCTCGCCCCGGGCCACCCGGGCATCGAGGCCACGAGCGCGTGCCGCCGCCACCTGCTCCTCGCTGGCGTCGACGGCCACGACTTCGGCGCCCGCCGCCACCAGCTTCTCCGTGAGCGCCCCGTCGCCGCAGCCCAGGTCCAGGATGCGCTCCCCGGCCCGGGGCTCCAGCAGCTCCACCACGCCGGACCCGAGGTCGGAGACGAAGCGGCCGTGCTTCGCATACGTCCGAGGATCCCAGCGCTGCTCCGTCATGGGCGCATTCTGGCCCGAGAGGGGGACCGCGGTCAGACCGCCGGCGCGGGAGCGGAGGGAGGCGGGACGGGCGGCGTCTTGCCCTCGGAACGCCGGCGCAACCCCACGTAGAACGTCGGCACCGCGAACAGGGTCACCAGCGTCGAGAGGCTGAGGCCGCCGATCACGACCAGGGCCAGCGGCTTCTGCAGCTCCGCGCCCGCGCCCAGGCCGAGGGCCAGCGGCAGCAGGCCGAAGAGGGTGCAGAGCGTGGTCATGAGGATCGGGCGCAGGCGGATGCGGGCCGCGCGCTCGACCGCTTCCTGGAAGGGGAGGCCGCCCTCGTGCAGGTGGTGCGCGTAGTCGATCATCACGATCCCGTTCTTGACCACGAGGCCGATGAGCAGGATGAACCCCATGGCCGACGACACGTTGAGCTCGGTGCGCGTGATGAGGAGCATGAGGAGCGCGCCCCCGAACGACAGCGGCGCCGCGGCCAGGATCAGGATGGCGGGAGTGAAGGAGCGGAACTCGACGACGAGCACGACCAGCACCAGGGAGGCGGCGATGCCCAGCACCAGCAGCAGCTCCTTGAAGGCCTGCCGCTGCGACTGGTACTGCCCGCCCACCTCGACCGTGTAGCCGATGGGGAGCTTCATGCCGGCCAGCGCGGTCTGGATCTCCTTCACCGCGCTGCCCAGGTCACGGTTCTCGAGACGTCCGGTCACGGTGGCCATCTGGCGCAGGTTCTCGCGCTGCATGATCGGAAGGGCGCCGCTCTCCGTGGGACGGGCGAGGCTGGAGATCGTGGCCACCTTGCCGTTCGCCCCGCGCACCGTCGTCTGCGCGAGCCGGTTGGGATCGAGGCGGACGGGATCCGGGTAACGCACGCG
The DNA here is from genome assembly GCA_003222295.1 of Acidobacteriota bacterium. Lineage (GTDB taxonomy): Bacteria > Acidobacteriota > Vicinamibacteria > Fen-336 > Fen-336 > AA29. The sequence continues at coordinate 1,559 of QHVP01000529.1, forward strand.
CACGGGAATGGTGCGGTAGAGGAGGCGCAGCTCGGTGGCCACCTCGCCCAGCCAGGCCGCCTGGAGCTGCTGCGAGACCTGCTCCACGGTCAGCCCGAGCCGGCCCGCGGCGACGGGGTCGATGGTCCAGGTCACTTCGGGCGTCCCCCGTTCGACGCCGACGACGTCCACGACCCCCTTCACCTTCTCGACCTTGGGTTGAACGTCTTCCGCGATGGCGGCCAGGCGCTCGGTATCGTCGCCGAAGATCTTCACTTCAATGGGAGTGGGATTGCCCTCCAGGTCGCCGATCATGTCCTGGAGGAGCTGGACGAACTCGATGTCGAGGCCGGGCACCTCGTCCTGGATCTTGGGACGCATCTCCTCGACGATGGCATCCGACGAGCGGTGCCGCTGGCCGCGGGGCTTGAGTCGGACGACCAGGTCACCCTTGTTGGGCTGGGTCGCGAACAGGCCCAGCTCGGACCCGGTGCGGCGGGAGAAGGACGCGACTTCGGGGGTGTCGGCCACGATTTTCTCGACCTTGCGGATCATCCGGTCCGTCTCTTCCAGCGCGCTGCCCGCCGGGCTCAGGTAGTCGATGACGAACCCGCCCTCGTCCATGTGGGGGAGGAAGCCGCTGCCCACGAAGCGGTAGGCGATCAGAGCGCCCGCGATCAGGACGATCACGCCGATCAGCAGGAAGCGCGGCCGCGCCATCGCCTTCTCCAGGTAGTGCGTGTAGCGATCGTCGAGCTTGCGCGAGGTCTCCTCGGCGTGCGCACCGCCGCCATAGGCCCAGTGGGACAGCAGGGGGATGAGGCTCAAGGCCAGGAAACGCCGGAGAGGAGCCCCAGCGGCGCGAACACCACCACGGTGGTGAGTGTGGAGCCCACCACCGGCGCCACCAGCTCCGCCGTCGCCTTCTCGATGGCGTTCTCCTCGCCATGCGCGAGGTGGCGATGGATGTTCTCGACCACGACCACGGCGTCGTCGATGACGAGGCCGATGGCCACGGCCAGCCCGCCCATCGACATCAGGTTCACCGTCTCGCCGAAGAAGCGCATGAAGAGGAAGGTGGAGACGATGGTGAGGGGAAGAGTGAGGGCCGCCACCAGCGTGATGCGCCAGGAGCGCAGGAACACGAAGAGGACGACCACCGCCAGCAGCCCGCCGATGACGATGGCGTCACGCACGCTGGCCATGGCGTCGGCCACGAATCCGGCCAGGTCGTACACCTTGGCCATGCGCAGGCCGGAGGGCAGGCTGCTCGTCAGCTCGCGCAGGGAGGTCTCGACGCCATCGCGCACGTCGAGGATGTTGGCCCCCACCTGCTGCGACACGTTCACCAGCGCCGCCGGACGCCCGTTGCCGGTGACGAGAGTGATGCGGTCGGGCGCCCCCGGGAAGACGTCGCCCAGATCGGCCACACGGACCACGGCTCCGCCCTTGACCGACACCGGCGTCTGCGCGATTTCGGAGACGGAGCTCCAGAGACCGGACGCGAGCACGAGGTACTGCAGCCCGCCCGACGGATAGCGGGCGACGGGCGTGACCTGGTTGGAGGCCTTGAGCGCATCCGCCACGTCGTGAACGGTGAGGCCGCTGGCCAGAAGGCGTGGCGGCTGGGTCACTACCTGTATCTCGCGCGTATCGCTGGAAAGGACCTCCACGCGTCCGACTCCCGGCACGCGCGCGATGGCCGGCCGCACGACGTAGAACGCGTAGTCACGGAGGTCGGCCTCGGGCAGGCCCCCCGTGACGTTGTAGCTGAGGATCGGAAAGGCGGACGTGGTCAGCCGCTCGACCTCCAGCTCCGTTCCCCCCGGCAGCTCGCCGCGCAACTCGCTCACACGGTTCTGCACCTGCTGCAGCGCCTGCAGGATGTCGGCGCTGGGATCGAACTGGGCGGAGATCTCGGTGGATCCGCGGAACGTCGTCGAGCGCACGCGGCGGATGCCGGGCACTTCCATCACGACCTGCTCGATCGGCCGCGTCACGCTCAGCGCCATGGACCGCGCGGGCAGCGTGCCCGTGTGCCCGATGATCACCACGCGGGGGAAGTTCAGCGGCGGGTAGATGTCGCTGGGCAGTCCGAGGAGGGTGATGAGCCCCGCCAGTGCGAGCAGCGCCGTCACCAGGAGGACGGCGCGCGCGTGGTGAGAGGAGACGCGAGCCGGATTCATGGATGTGGGGAGGGGCGCGTCCCCTTGGGAGGTGTCGCTCCGGCGCCTCCCGTGGGCGGCCCCGGCGAGCCGGCGGCGGCCGGGGGCTGTGTCGGTCCGGTCGCGGGCGCGGAAGGCTGCGTCGGCCCCCTGCCCTTGGCGGGGGCCGCCGACTCGCCCTTGGTGCCCGCCGGGGGCGCGGCTCCTCCGCCTCCCGTGCCCGGCCGCTCCACGGCGCCGCCCGCGGCCGGCGCCTCGCCCGGCGTCTTCTCCTCCGCCGCAGGCTCGGATTCCTTGTCCGGTTCCTCGACGGCGACGGTCGCGCCGTCCGGCAGCTCGTCCTGCCCCTTGACCACGACCTTCTCACCGTCGCGCACGCCGGAGACGATCTGCGCTTCCTCCGCGGAGACCAGCCCCACGACCACGGCGCGGCGGTGGGCCTTCTTGTCGGCGCCGACCACGAACACCGTCGTCTTGTTCTCCTCGCGCACGATGGCGTCGGCGGGCACGATGAGGGCATTGGGCCGCTGCTCGGCCACGATCGAGATCTCGACCGGCGTGCCGACGGGAAGCGCCCCCGACACCGCCACCCGGATGGCGGCGGTGCCCGTCGCGGGATCGACGGTCGCCGCCGTGCCGACGACCTTCCCCTCGATCTCCCTCCCCTGCCCTCCGGGGACGGTCACGCGTGCGGCGTGCCCCACGACTACGCGCGTGGCGTCCGCCACGGGGACGGCCGCCGTGACCTGGAGACGGCGCAGGTCGACCACGCGCAGCACGTGCTCATTGGCATCGATCACGTCGCCCGGGTTGTGCCAGCGCTCGGCGACGACACCGCTGAACGGCGCGATGGGGGTGGCCCGTGCCGCGAGGTCCACGGCGGCGGCGTGCGTCTGGCCGGATTCGCGCACCGCCGATTCCGCGTCGAGCAGCTCCTTGCGCCCGTCTTCCACTTCCTTGCGCGAAGCGATCCCCTTCTCCAGGAGCGCCGCCAGCCGGTCGAAATTGCGGCGGGCGTTGTCGAGGCGGGCCTGGGCCTGGGACCTCTCGCTCGCCCGCGTGGCCACGTCGGCGCGCAGCGGCGGCGCGTCGAAACGCGCCACCACCGCGCCCTGGCGGACGTAGTCGCCGGCGGCGAAGCGGATCTCGGTGACGCGGGCCTTGTCGGGAGCGGTCGCCGTCCAGTCCGCCCCCGGCGCGGGCTCGATCGTGCCCGTGACGCGGACGTACGCGGTGATGGTGCCCAGGTGCGCGGCCTCGACCTGGACCGGCACCGGCGCCGTCGTCGCCACGTCCTCGGGCGGCGCCTTGTGACACGCCACGACGAGAGCGAGGGCGGCGATGGTCACGACCGTCCGGCGCGCGCTCATTTCGGAGGCGCCGTCATGGCCTGGCGCAGTGCGGCCAGCGCGTTCTCGAAGTCGGCCGCGGCCTGCAGGGCCTTCGCTCGCAGCTCCCGCGCCGATTGCAGGGACTGCAGGAGGGCGACGAGGTTGGTCTGTCCGGCACGATAGGACTCCTGGGCCATGGCCTCCACCTCCCTGCTCTTGGGCAGGATGTCGTCGCGGTAGCGCAGGTATTGCTGGCGGGCGGCGGCGGCGCGAAAGGTCGCGGAGGCGACCGCGCCGCGGATCCGCTGGGCCATGGCCTCGCGCTGGGCCAGGGTGAGGGCCAGGGTGGCCTCCTCTTGCCGCACGGCGGCGGTGTGCCGCGTGAAGAGGGGCACCACCACCGCGACCGCGGCGCGATACCCCCAGGTGAACTCGGACTCCGCGCCGTGGGTCACGGTGCCCTCGACCGTCGGATCGGGGACCCGCTGCGCGCGCGCCAGGGCCGCGCGCGCCCGCGCTTCCGCGACCTGCCGATCGATGACGGCCAGGGCCGTGTTCGACTCCAGGGCGATGATCGTCGCCTCCGCCGGCTCCGGAACGGACAGGTCGAACCGCTCGGAGGCCACGGTGGGCGCGGCGATGTCGCGGCCGATGAGCGCGTTGAGCTCGGCGCGAGCGCCGGCCCGCTCCCCCTCCACCGCGGTGGCGTCGTTCTCGGCCTGGTACAGCGCCAGGTCGGCCTGGAGGACGTCGAGACGCGAGACGTCGCCGACCTCGTAGCGGGCGCTGGCCGCCTCGCGCGCGCGCGCCGCGATCTGGTGCAGCTCGCGCGCGACCTCCAGCCGGCGCTGGGTTCCGGCCAGGCCGAAGAAGGCAAGATAGACCTCGGCCGTGACTTCGGCCTCGGTCTGGGCCAGCTCGGCCTCGCCGGTGCGAAGGATCGCCTCCGCCACCGCGATGCGGCGCCCACGCTTGCCGCCGAGCTCGATGAGCTGGGCGGCGCTCAGGGCGTCGTGGGGAAGCTCGTTCGTGTGCTCGTAACGCGCTTCCGGGTTCGGCCGCTCGCGAGCGATGTCGATGCCGGCCAGGTCCACGGCTCGCCGCAAGCGGGCGGCGGTGATGGCGGGGTTGGCGCGGGCCAGGGCCAGCGCTTCGTCGAGGGTGACGGGGGCCTCGGAGCTCGGAGACGGAGATGGAGAAACCGTCGGCGGGGCGGACGTCTGCGCGGCGGCCAGCCCGGGCCAAAGAAGTAGAACCAGAAGTGATCGGGCGTGCCGCCCCGCCAGGTGTCTCAATTAGTGGGTGGTGTGCTTGCTGGCCTTGTGTTTGGTCGTCTTCTTCGCTTCCTTGGCTTCCTTGGCCTTTTCCGCCGCCTCGTCCTTGGCCGTCTCCGCCTTGGTCTCGACGATGTGCCCGTCGATCGCGCTCACCAGGACCTCGGTGATGCCGCCACCCTTCGCGTTCGTGATGTCGAAGGACCAGACGAGAGTGCCCTTCTCCTTCTCGAGCTCGGAGCTCTTCACCGTCCCCGGCGCCTGCTTGAGCGCGATCTCCCGCGCCTTGGCCTCCGAGATCTTGGCGTCCTTCAGGAGC
>QHVP01000532.1 GCA_003222295.1 Acidobacteriota bacterium
GGCTAGCGGCTCGCGCCCACGGCGAGGCCAGCCCGGGCGCCGGTCACGGCCGGCGGCTCGAACGCCTCCAGCACCGGCCGGCCGCTCGCTCCTCCGGGAAGGCTGAGTCCCAGCACCCAGGCCGCGGTGGCGGCGGTGTCGGTGGTCACCACCTTCGTGGTCAGCGTGCGCACGGCGACGCGGGGTCCGGCCATCACCCACGGAATCAGCATGTCCGCCGGCTGCGTGGTGCCGTGGTTGAAGTCGTGGCCGCCGTGGTCCGCGGTGACGATGACGGTCGTGCCCGCGGGCAGGGCGGCGAGGACCCGACCCACCGCGCGGTCCGCGCCCGCGATGGCATCGAGGTAGGCGGCCGACATCCACCCCTGTGCGTGGCCCGTGAGATCCGTCTGCGGCAGGTGCACGAACATCAGGTCGAAGCCGGCCATCGCCTCGCCCGCGGCGCGGCTGGCGACCTCCTGATCGTCCGCCGCACAGAGGTCGAAGCGCTGGACCATGCCCGGCACATCGAGCTGACGCAGCTTCTCCTTGCCCGCGATGAGGACGGTTCGGAGACCCGCCGCGCGCGCGACCGAGAAGACGGTGGACACGGCGATGGGCCCGTTCTCCGGGCGGTAGTCGTCCCAGGTGATGCCGTGAGCCGAAGGGAGGTACCCGGACAGCATCGACGCGTGCGAAGGGAGCGTGGTCGAGGGCATGACGGTCTGCGCCCGCCACGTCGAGGCCCCGCGGGAGGCCAGGCCGGCGATCACGGGAGCTCCCGCCTGGAGCAGCGCATCCGGCCGCAGTCCGTCGATGGAGAAGATGACGACGCGCGGCAGCGTCGGGGCCGCCACGGGCACGACGGGCACGGGCGGGGTCGGCTGGGCCGCGGAGTGCCCGCAGCCGGAGAGGAGAGCCACCAGCGCGGCCAGGGGCGCGATCCGCGCGCAACACAGGCCTCTCGACACAGAATGATCGCGGAACCGCACCTCACCCCCGTGATTGTGGTTTGGAAGGCAGCAGCGTAGCACGGGCCCGCGCGGGCCCCAAAAACCGCTAGGAGGGGGCGAAGTAGCCGGCGCGGTGGCGCACGCGCAGGCCCTTGCCGGGCACGTCCACCTTCAAGCGGCGGAACTTCCCATCGCGCGCCGGGTCGTCGGAGACGTAACCGAGCACGTACTGGGATTGCAGCTCCTGCAGGATGCGCGTGTAGATCGCGGAAAGGTCCTTGGACGACCGCGGCGTGAACACGGCGCCCCCCGTGACCTCCGCCATCTGCTCGAGCACGGACTTGGAGTGGAGCGCGCGCGCGCTGCCCGGCGGGAACCCGCCCATGAACGCGATCGGATAGATGATGACGCCGCTGGAGCGGATGAGCTGCAGGACCTCGCTCAGGCCCAGCGCGCTGCGCGTGTCCTCCCCATCCGTGAACAGGACGAGCACCTTGCGCCCCGAGGCATCCTGGACGCGGGAGATGTAGACGGAGATCGCATCGTAGAGCGCGGTGTCGCCGCCGCCCTTGGCTTCCGCGATGCGCTCGAACAGGCCCTGCTGGTTCTCGCTGTTGTAGCGGGAGAGCCGGATGTCGTCGTCGAAGAAGATGGTGACGAGGTCCCGGGCGCGGGGGATCGATTCCAGGAACCGGACGGCGGCCTCCTGCGACAGCTTGAGCTGCGCCAGCATGCTCCCGCTGGTGTCCATGAGCAGGCCGAGGTCGAGGGCGAGCGCCTCCTCCTGGCCGGGCTCGACCGCGCGCCCGAAGAGCTGCACGTGCTGGGGCCGTCCGTTCTCGAGCACGGTGAAATCGTCGGGCTTGAGGTTCGAGACGAGACGACCGGCGGCGTCACGGACGGTGACGGTGAGATGGACCTCTTCGAGCTGGGTGGGGAAGACCGGCTCGGGCCCGGCCCGATACGCCTCGGCGGTCGAGAAGGCCACCAGCGCGGCGGCCAGGGTCGAGCCGACGATCCGGCGTGCGCTCCGGCCGAAGGAAGGACGGCGATTGCTGCTGGGTCGGTCCCGCATGACAGGGGCCCCCGGCCCCGGTCGCGATTCTACTCCCGGAGGCGGCTCCGGCTGTGATCCAAAACGGAATTCAGCGCAGGACTTCGATGACGCGCACGGCCAGGTCCACCTTGTTGAAGGGCGGCATGACGTACGCGCCCTGGACGAGGTCCCGGACGGCGAGGAGGGCCTCCTGGGCGATGCGCACTCCCTCCGCCTGGGCGCCCTCGCCGGAGCCGGCCGCGCGCATGCGCTCGCGGATGTCCTCCGGGATCGTCATCCCCGGCACCTCGTTGTGCAGGAACTCCGCGTTCTTGTGCGAGTACAGGGGGAGGATGCCGATGAGCACGGGCACCCGGAGGTGGCGGATCATGCCGAGGAAGGTCTCCACCGTTCGGGGGTCGTAGACGGGCGGGGTCATCACGTATTCCGCCCCCGCCTTGACCTTCTCCTCCAGGCGCCGGACCTCCTTCTCGAGGTCCGGCTTGCTGGGATCCGCGCCGCAGCCGATGTGGATCGCGAGCGGGGGGCCGATGGCGTTGCCGGCCAGGTCCCGGCCGTGATTGAGGTGGTCCATGATCCGGATCAGCCCGATCGAGTCCACGTCGTAGACCGCGGTGGCATCGGGATAGTCCCCGAGCTTCGGCGGATCGCCGGTGATGGCCAGGATGTTCCGCAGCCCCAGCGCGTAGGCGCCAAGCAGGTCGGACTGG
>QHVP01000533.1:0-7265 GCA_003222295.1 Acidobacteriota bacterium
GCTGACGAGCACGACTTCGTCGACGTAGCGCCGGCACAGCCCGAAGCTGTAGGGCGCGGCATGGGGCGCGCCCAGGCTGTCCGCGATGGTGCGGACGGAACCGATCGACTGCGGCGAGCCGGCGGCGAAGCTGCGGCGCATGCTGTCCGCGCCTTCGGGCTCGACGCCATAGACCCGGCAGTCGGGCCGGGCGAGCTTCACGGCCGCGGCCACGCCCGCGCAGAGCCCGCCGCCGCCGATGGGCACGATCACCGCCTCCACGTCCGGCACCTGCTCGACCAGCTCGAGGCCCAGGGTGGCCGTCCCCAGCGCGGTGCGCGGGCCCTCGAAGGGATGCACGAACGTCCGGCCCTCGTCCGCCTCGATCTGCTTCACGCGATCGAAGGCCACGTGCACGTCGTCCACCAGCTCGACGGCGGCGCCCAGCTCGCGGCACTTGGCGACGCGATAGGGGTTCGCCGTCCTGGGCATCACCACCTTGGCCGTGCTCCCGAGCACCCCCGCGGCGTAGGCCACCGCGATCGCGTGATTGCCCGCGCTCACCGCGGTCACGCCGCGGGCGAGCGCGTCCTTTGGGAGCTCGAGCATCACGGCCAGCGCGCCGCGCGGCTTGAAGGTGCCCGTGCGCTGGAAGAGCTCCTCCTTCAGCACGACCCGCGTGCCGGGGGCCACCTGGCGGGCGAGGGCCGGATCGTCCCAGGCGCGCACGGGCGTGGTCACGACGAGGTCGCCGAGGCGGGCGCGCGTCGCGCGGATCGCCTCGAGCGTCGGCAGGTCGCTCAAGGCGTGTCGGAGAGACCTTCGCCCAGCAGCGACTCCACGGGCAGGAGCTGCGGTCCGTTCTCCGTGCAGACCGCGAACTGCCGCGGCTTGCCGTTGAGCGTGCCGTAGAGATCGACGCCCGCGTACCGGCCCGTGCGGTCGAGGACGTAGAAGGTCACGTAGAAGTTGGGCAGCCCCTTGTCGGTCAGGAGTCGCTTCTCGACCGTGTTGGCCTTGATCCGCTTCAGGGCCTCCATGGCCGCGTCCTTGGGATGCCTGCCCCGGCGCATCTCCTCCACGATGAGGTGCGACGAGAGGTTGAACAGGTTGGCTTCGCCGCGGCCGGTGGAGCCGGCGGCCCCCACTTCCCCGTCGAGCCACAGCCCCGCGCCCAGGATGGGCGAGTCGCCGACCCGGCCCGGGATCTTGAAGGAGAGGCCGCTGGTCGTGGTCACGCCGCACACCTCGCCCTTCGCATTGACGCCGTCGCAGTTGATCGTGCCCCAGTAGTGCCCCGGATCGAGCAGCCCTTCGCGCATCATTTGCAGGCTGACCTTGCGCCCGGCCTCGTCGCGCTTGATCGGGTCGAGGTAGTGCTCGGGATCGATCCGCCGCTTCCACTCCAGCCAGGCCTTGCGGGATTTCGGGGTGTTGAGGTCGGCCTCGATGGTGAAGCCCATGTTCCGCGCGAAGTCCTGGGCGCCCTTGCCGACGATCAGGTGGTGGTCGGTGTTGTCCAGGACGGCTTTCGCCACCAGCGACGGGGTGCGCACGCCTTCGATGGCGGCCACGCCGCCCGCGCGCTTCCGGGGGCCGTGCATGCAGCAGGAGTCGAGCTGCACGACCCCGTCCGCGTTGGGCAGGCCGCCGTAGCCGACGCTGTCGTCCTCGGGATCGAGCTCCACGATGTTCACACCCGCGACCAGCGCGTCGAGCACGTCCTCGCCGCGGGTGATGCGGCCGAAGGCCTCCTCCACGCAGGTCCGCGGCCCGCCGTTCTTGTACTTGAACCCGTTGGCCGAGGAGATGACGACGGGCTTGACCGACGTGAGGACGGCGGGAGCCTGGCCAAAAGCCGGTCCGGTCCCCGCCCCGGCGGCCAGGAGGCCCGCCGTTCCCGTCTTCACGAAGTCGCGACGATTGACCTTGTGGGGCATCGGTCTCCTCTCGATGACGAACGGCGTGACCGCCAGTCTATCGCGGCCATTCTCAGTAGGGGAGATAGCGGCCGCGGGCCCAGAGGAGCGCGAGGGCCAGCGGGACCGCCAGCAGGGTCCGCCATTCGCGATTGAGGCCGACGCGCGCCCACGAGAAGCGCGAGGCGCGCGGCCCGCCGGGAGTGAGCCGCGGCGCGAAGGCGGGTACCTCGCGCGCCCAGAGGGCGAAGGTGTCCGGGAATCGGGTGGCCAGGAACTGCGCTTCGCCACGGACGGCTGAGGGATAGAAAGCCAGGAAGTAGGCGGCGGCGACGAGGGCTGCCCACGGGCTGGCGGAGGCGAGAGCGATGCCGGCCGCCATCAGCGTGCTGCCCAGGTACAGGGGGTTCCGCGTATGCGCGTACGGCCCGCCCGTGGCCAGCACCCGTGTCTTCTCGATGTGCCCGGAGGCCCAGATGCGGATGGCTTCGCCCAGGAGCCCGAGGATGAGGCCCGACACGAGCGACCAGGGACGCGGGCGCGCGAGCGCGATCACGATGGCGCCCGCCACCCATCCCAGCGTGACGCGGAGCCTAGACGGCAACGTCGATCGGCGTCCCCGCGCCCGCGCCCAGCCGGCGGTCGATCGCCTTCAAGACCTCTTCCGGCGGGATCGCGGGCATCACGCCTTCGTGCACGGAGCAGCGGCGGCGATGGCACGGAGAGCAGAGCGGGCGGCGCCGGACGGTGACGTCGGCGGCCGACCACGGACCATTGCGCGCGGGGTCGGTGGGCCCGAAGATCCCGACCACCGGGGCCCCGGCCGCGCAGGCGAGATGCAGGGGACCGGTGTCCGCGGCCACGACGAGGCGGGCCCTTCGCGCCAGCTCCACGAACTCGAGCAGCGTCGTCGGAAACGCGCGGCGCGCGGCGCCCTCCGACGCGGCCACGACGCGATCGGCGAGCTTCTCCTCTCCGGGCCCCCAGGTCACGACGCTGGGCAGGCCGCGATCGCGCAGGCCGAGCGCGACACGCGCGAACAGCTCGGGCGGCCAGAGCTTGCTCGCCCAGCCCCCACCGGGGTTCAGGATGACGTAGTCGTCGGCGATGGAGTCCGCCTTCAGGGCCGCGGCCACCCGCGCCGCCATCGCCGCCGTGGGCGGGAGGGGGAACTCCCGGAGACCGAGCGTGGAGACGCCGACGGTGCGCAGCAGGGCCAGGTTCTTGTCGATGACGTGCACGGCCTCCGGCTCCAGCAGGACCTGCTCGCTGAGCAGCACGCCCGAGAGCGGCTCGCGCCGCCAGCGTGGGGCGAAACCGATGGCGCGCCGGGCGCCGCTCAGGCGCGCCCAGGCGGCCGATTTCCAGAGACCCTGCAGGTCGAGAGCGGCGTCTCGATCCGTCCGCCGCAGGTCCGTCACCGCCGCGCGCACGGCGCCGAGGCGCCAGGCCCGCGCGGGTGGGGCGGCCACGACCTGCGTGACCGCGGGGTTGCCCTCGAGGAGGGGGCGGGCCGCCGGCTCCACGATCCAGGCCACCCGGCAGCCGCGCCGCTTGAGCGCCGCCGCCACGGGCAGGGTGTGCACGACGTCCCCGATGGCGGACAGGCGCACGAGGAGGACCTCGCCGGGCGTCTCCGTCATCGCTCCCCGCCCGCCCGGATCCGCTCGAGCAGAACGCGCGTGTCGTGGCGCTTGGGATCGCCCACGATGGCTACGCGCCCGCCGTACGAGCGCACGACCTCGCGCTCGGGGACGGTGTCGGGCGTGTAGTCCGTGCCCTTGCAGTGCACGTCCGGCCGCAGCGCGAGCAGGAGCCTGGAGACGTCGTCGTCCGGGAACACCACCACGTGGTCGACCGCGCGCAGGGCCGCGACCAGCAGCGCGCGATCGGCCTCGGGGAGCACGGGGCGACCCTCGCCCTTCAGGCGCCGAACGGACGCGTCGCCGTTGACGCCCACCACGAGGACGTCCGCTTCCCCGCGCGCCCCCTCCAGGTAGCGCACGTGCCCGACGTGCAGGACGTCGAAGCAGCCGTTGGCGAAGGCGATCGTGCGCCCGCTCGCGCGCGCGTCTTCTACGCGGCGGCGGACCTCGTCGAGGGTCCCGATCTTCTCCGCCGCCCGTCTCACGATGGGCCCAGGAGCGGGCCGGGCGCGGCATCGCTCGCCATCGCGCGCCGCAGCTCCGGGGGGGCGACGGTGGCGGTTCCGCGCTTCATCACCACGATCCCCCCGGCGTAGTTGGCGAGCAGGCTCGCCTGCAGGGGATCGGCGCCCGCGGCCAGGGCGAGGGTGAAGGCGGCGATCACGGTGTCGCCGGCCCCCGTGACGTCGGCGACCTGATCGGTACCGTAGATCGGGATGTGGACGGTGGGCCGGCGCGGCTCGAAGAGGGCCATGCCGTCGCTCCCGCGCGTGACGAGCACCGCCTTCACTCCGAGCCGCCTCAGGAGCGTGCGTCCGGCTGCCTCCAGCCGGCCGCGGTCGTGGCCGATGGTGATCCCGAGCGCCGCCTCGACCTCCGGCTCGTTCGGAGTCACCGCGGTCATGCCGCGGAAGGCGAGCAGGCCGTAGCGCGTGTCGACGGTGACGGGCACGCGGCGCCGGCGGGCGAGGGCGACTGCCTCCTCCACGAGAGCGGGCGTGACGAGGTTGAACCCGTAATCGCTCACGAGCACGGCGTGCAGGGGACCCCGGAAGGCGCGCAGGGCGCGCCGGACGCGCTCGCGCGCGGGGCTGCGGTCGGACAGGCGCGTGGCCTTGTCGATACGCACCATCTGCTGCTTGGCCGAGTGCACGCCCCCGGCCAGGATCCGCGTCTTGACGGGCGTGACGTAGGCGGGATCCGTCGCCACGTGGGCGGTGGTGACGCGCCGCTCGCGAAGGAGCGCGCGCAGCCGGCGCCCGTGCTCGTCGCCGCCGAGGACGCCCATCGGGATGGGCGAGCCGCCCAGGGTCGCGATGTTGTTCACCGCGTTCGCGCCGCCGCCCAGGCGCACGTCGGTGGTGTCGTACTGGATGATGAGGACGGGCGCCTCGCGGCTCACGCGCTGCACCGAGCCGTAAAGGAACTCGTCGGCCACGAGGTCCGCGACCACGAGCACGCGCTTTCCGCGGAAGGCGTCCACGACGCCGTCGAGCTCTTCGGCCGGCGAGCGGGCTCCCCGCGCGCTCACGCGGGGTCCTCGTGCGCGCTCAGGATCCTCTCCACGGCCTCGAGGACGTTCTCGGCGACGAGGTCGGGCGCGCGCGGCCACCGTGCGGCGTGCCAGGTGAGCTCGCCCAGCCCGTAGCCCGTCTTCACGAGAGCGGCGCGCGCCCCGACCGCCCAGGCCACCGCGAGGTCTCCATGCCGGTCTCCGATCATCCAGGACCGCGCGAGGTCGGCCCCGATCTCCTTCTCCGCCTGCCGCAGCAGCCCGGGACGCGGCTTCCGGCAGTCGCAGTCCTGCCGGTAGGGCGGCGGCCCGACGGAGGGGTGATGGACGCAGACGTAGATGCCGTCCAGACGGGCGCCGCCCGCGTCCATCGCCGAGCGGACGTGGGAGTGCACGGCGTGCATGAGGCTCTCCGGGAAATACCCGCGCGCCACGCCCGCCTGGTTGGTGACGAGGACGGCCAGCCGGCCGCTCGCGTTCACCAGACGGACGGCGTCGACGGCGTAGGGCAGCAGCCGGAAGCGCGAGAGATGGTTCACGTACCCGATCTCGTAGGACAGCGTTCCGTCGCGATCGAAGAAGATGGCCGGCCGTCCCATCGGCCTAGCGCGCTCCCAGGTGCGGCCCCACCTCGGCGAGGACGCGGTCGACGGTGACGCGGCGCATGCAGCGATGATCGATCGGGCACTCCCGGAGCCCGCAGGGCGAGCAGGGAACGGGCTCCCGCACGACGCGATGGGCCTCGCCCACGGGGTGCGTCTCGCGCCAGTCGGTGGGACCGAACACGGCGACGACGGGGAGGCCGAGCGCGGCCGCGAGATGCATGGGGCCCGAGTCGTTGGTGACGAGCAGGCGCAGGGGGGAGAGCACGCCGACGAGCTCGGGGAGGTTCGTCTCGCCACAGAGGACGCGGGCGGGCGCGCGCATCTGGGCGGCGATGGCCGCGCCCACCGGCCGCTCGGCCGCCCCGCCCACCAGGGCGATGCGCGCTCCCCGGTCGGCCAGGGTGTCCGCCACGGCGGCGAACCGTTCCGGGAGCCAGCGCTTGGCCGTGCCGTAGAACGCGCCGGGGTTCACTCCGACCCAGGCGCCGCCGTCCTCGGCCCCCAGCAGCCGGTCGGCGCCGGCGCTCCGGGCCCAATCCGGCGGGCAGCTCAGCGACACGTCGGGTGCGGCGGACACGCGGAGCCCCGCGCCGGCGAGCATCGCACGATAGTAGTACACCTGGCTTCGGCCTCGAACCCGCGGCGGGACGCGGGGCGCGCGCGTGAGCAGGGGCCGGCGGCCCTCCGTGGCGTAGCCCCAGCGCTCGGGGATGCGGGCCATCCACAGGGAGAGGGCGGACCCGAAGGAGTTCGGCAGGAGCACGCCCGCGTCGAACGCGCCACGCAACGCGTCCGCGTCCACACGCACGCCTTGCGCGAGCCTCACCGCATCGACCTCGGCCACCGCGCGATAGAGGTCGGCCACCCACGGCCGGGCCAGGACGTCGATCCGCGCGCGCGGGAAGTTGCGCCGCAGGTCGCGCAGGGCGGCCAACGAGAGCACGACACCCCGAGCGGCCGGCCATCGCGGCCGCCGGCGCCTCCACCCCCGGCCGCGGCCGCGTCTTCCAACGCCGGTGCATCCACAGCCATTGCTCGGGCCGCTCCCGTACCCATCCCTCGATCACGGTCGTCAGCGCCTGGGTCAGACGCGCGATGTCGTCCTGGCGATTCCCCGTCGTCGTCCACTCGAGGGGCCGGCCGTAGGCGAACTTGTAGCGGCCGTCCGGCAGCGCCTCGCAGTGCACCGGCAACAGCGCGCACCCCGTCTTGACGGCGAGCGCGGCGGCCACGGTCGTCGTCGCCGCCGGCCGCCCGAAGAACTCGACGAAGATCCCGTCCTGCTCCTGCACGTTCTGGTCGACCAGGATGGCCACCCCCGCCCCCTGGCGGAGGAGGCGCAGGATGTCCTGCAAGGCGCGGCGCTTGGAGATCACGGTGTTGCCCGAGCGCGTCCGGAACGCGGTCAGCCGTGCCTCGAGCGCGGGGTTGTCGAGGGGACGCGCGACCACGCCGACGGGCTCGCCCAACCAGCCGAAGGCGACGCCGTAGAACTCCCAGTTCCCGAAATGGCCGGTCACGTACACCACGCCGCGCCCAGCCGCGCGCGCGCGGTCCGCGTTCTCGCGCCCGTCTTCCACGATGAGAGAGAGCAGGCGCTCTC
>QHVP01000533.1:7314-20957 GCA_003222295.1 Acidobacteriota bacterium
GCGCAGCCGGCGCGGCTCGTCCCAATGCGGGAAGGCCTGGCGCAGGTTCTCGGCCGCGATGGCCACGTGGCGCGGGTCCAGGTCGGCCAGGAGCCGGCCCAGCGCCCGGCCGAGGCCGAGAGCCCAGCGCCGCGGCAGGGGACGCACGAGCGCCTGCACGATCGCCGCCGCCCGGGCCTCGATCGCGTAGCGCTCTTCGCGCTTCACGCGCCGCCGCCCGCGCCCAGAAGGCGCGCGCGGAAGCGGGCCTCGTCGTCCACGGCGCAGCGCACGCGCCAGACGAGCACGGGGAGCGCGCTCCCCGCGACGGGCAGCCGCACCGCATCCTTCGCCGTGGTCACGATCGCGTCGGCGCCACTTCGCTCCGCCTGGCGCCCGACGGCCTCGATCTCATCGGGCCGGAAACGGTGGTGATCGGCAAACGCCGCCTGGCCGGCCAGGGGGAGGCCCTGGGCGGCGAGGTCGGCCACGACGCGCTCCGGCCGCGCGATCCCCGTGAGGAGGAAAGGACGCGCGGGCGCGCGGGCGGGCGCGCCCGCGAGGTCGAAGAAGCCGGCGGGACAGCGCCGCGCGCGGACCACGCGCGCGGGTCCGAACCGTTGCGAAAGGGCATCGCCGGCCGCGCGTGCCGCGTCCTCCTCTTCCCCGCTCACCACGATGAGGTGCGCGCGCCCGAGCGCGGAGGGAGGCTCGCGGAGCACTCCCGCGGGCAGCGGGCGCTCCCGCAGGTCGCCTGCGTCCACGCAGACGATGTCGAGGTCGCGCGCGAGCCGGAGGTGCTGGAAGCCGTCGTCGAGGACGAAGACCCTCGGTCCCATCGCCGCTTCGACGCCACGGCCGGCCCGGGCCCGGTCGCGGCCCACCGCCACCACGACGCCGGGCAAGGCGCGCGCGAGCATCACCGGCTCGTCCCCCGCCTGGGCCGCCTCCGCCAAGACGCGCGTCCCGTCCCCGACGACGAGGAGGTCTCCCCGGAAATCGCCGCCATGACCGCGGCTGAGCACCGCCACCGGACATCCCGCGTCGCGCAGCAGCGTGGCCGTCAGCTCGACCAGGGGCGTCTTGCCCCGCCCGCCCATGGCCAGGTTGCCGATGCTGATGACCGGCGAGCCCAGGCGCGTGTCCGCGAGCACGCCCCGGCGATAGAGCGCCGCCCGCAGGGTGGTCGCGCCGCCGAACACGGCGCCCAGCGGAGCCAGCCAGGCTCTCACGCGACGAGCTCCGCCAGCGCATCCACCGTCGTGCGCAGGGCGCCGCGGTTTCCCTCGATCAGCGCCTTCGCGCGCGCACCCAGCCGCTCCCGCTCGGACGGGTCTCGCAGGAGGCGCGACAGCGTTGGACCGAGCTCCGCCGGCTGGGCGATCTGCACGAGCGCGCCCGCGGCCCGCAGCTCGTCGGCGATCTCCTGGAAGTTCTCCATGTGGGGGCCGACGATCACCGCGCGCCCCGCGAGTCCGGGCTCGAGGACGTTGTGGCCTCCGGTCGGAACGAGGCTCCCGCCGACGAAGACGACGGTCGCGAACGGGTAGGCGTGCGCCAGCTCCCCCATCGTATCGAGCACGAGCACGTCGCCGCCACGCCAGGAGGACGCGCCCAACGCGCTGCGCCGCGCTACGCGATGGCCGGCGCGCTCCGCGAGGGCCACGACCTCGGCCGCCCGCTCGGGATGGCGCGGGGCGATCAGCAGCCGCAGCAAGGGCCCACCGGCGCGCGCCTGCGCGAACGCGCCGAAGACCAGCTCCTCCTCGCCCGCCATCGTGCTCCCCGCGACCCACAGGGGGGCGTCCGCGCCTTCGCCGAGAAGCGCGTTCATCCCCGAGGAGGAGGCCGCCGTCGCTGCGGGCGCGTCGTACTTGATGTTTCCCGTCACCCGGACGCGCGCGGGCGGCGCGCCGAGGGCGCGCGCCCGCTCCGCGTGAGCCTCGCCCTGCATCAGGAACACGTCGACCTCGCGGAGGACGCGGGCCAGGAAGGGCCGCAGGCGGCGGTAACGCGGGAACGAGCGCGGGGAGAGCCGGCCGTTGGCCACGGCGACGCGCGTGCCGCGGCGATGGGCCTCGTGAATCAGGTTGGGCCAGATCTCCGTCTCCACCAGCACGAGCAGGGACGGGTTCAGGCCGGCGAGGGCGCGCCGCACCGACCAGGGCAGGTCGAGCGGATTGAAGAAGACGCCGTCGGCGGCAAGGGCCTGCCGCGCCAGCGCGTTGCCGGTCGCGGTGGTGGTGGAGACGATCACGCGCCGCGCCGGAAAACGGGCCTTGAGCGCGTCCACCAGCCCGCGCGCCACCAGCACTTCGCCCACGGAGACCGCGTGAATCCAGATGGACGGCTCGCCCGTGGCCAGCGCCGGAGGAGGCCCGCCCAGCCGCTCGCCCAACGTGCGCAGGTACTTGCCGGAGCCGCGCCCCTTCCAGAGGTAGTAGGGGGCGGCGGCGAGGAGGGCCAGGACGAGCGCCAGGCTATACAGCGCGTACACCCTGCCTCCGCGCCGCCCGATACTTCGCCAGCGCCGTGCCCAGGCGCCGCCAGTCGATCGGCTTGGTGAGGTACTCGACCGCGCCCAGCGAGTGACCCAGCCCCGGGTTGTCGACGATCGTGATCATCATGACCGGGATGTTGGCCAGGTCCGCGTCGGCCTTGAGGCCCTTGAGGACACCCCACCCGTCCAGGCCCGGCATCACGATGTCGAGGGTGATCAGGCTTGGCCGCACCTCGCGGGCCACCCGGAGCCCCTCGTTGCCGTCCGAGGCCGTGACCACGCGAAAGCCTTCCTTCTCGAGGAAACGGAGGAGCAGGTCGCGGACGACGCGGTCGTCGTCGATGACGAGCACGGTGGCCGGCTCTCCGGTGGGCGGCGTCGTTTCGTCGCGCGCCGTCTGCGCCTCGACGTCCGCGGCCAGCTCGCCGGGCTCCAGGTTGCACGGCAGCAGCATCGTGAACACGGAGCCGCGGCCGAGGTCGCTCTCCACGGTGACCTCGCCGCCCATCATCTGGCAGAGCTGCCGGCTGATCACGAGGCCGAGCCCCGTCCCGCCGTACTTGCGCGTGGTGGAGGCGTCGGCCTGGGCAAAGGCCTTGAAAAGCTTGGCCAGCTGCTCGGGGCTGAGGCCGATCCCGGTATCGATCACGCGGAAACGCATCCAGGGCGCGCCGTTGACCTCGGTGCGCTCGACGTCCAGGGTGACGCGGCCGTTCTCGGTGAACTTGGCCGCGTTGCTCATGAGGTTCAGCAGGACCTGGCGCACGCGGGTCTGATCGGCGCGCATGCGGAGCGCTTCTTCCCCGCCGCGCAGGTCGAGGACGTTCCCGCGCCGCTCGGCCAGGGGACGGATGGTGCCCGACACCTCGCGCACGAGCGCGCTCACGTCGAACACCTCCGAGAACATCTCCATCCGGCCCGCCTCGATCTACGAGAGGTCGAGGATGTCGTTGATGAGCCGGAGCAGGTGCTTGCCGGCGCTGTGGATCTTGTCGAGGTCGGGCAGGAGGATCTCGAGGCCGCGCTCCCGAGCCTCCTCCGTGAGCATCTCGCTGTAGCCGATCACGGCGTTGAGGGGGGTGCGCAGCTCGTGGCTCATGTTGGCCAGGAACGCGCTCTTGGCCCGCGACGCGTCTTCCGAGGCGTCGACCGCCGCCACCAGCTCCTCCTGGATCCGCTTGCGATCGGAGACGTCCATCACCGCGCCCAGCGTGCCCACGATGCGCCCGTCCGGCGCGCGGAAGGCGGTGGCCGTGATCTCGGCCCAGAAGCGGCTGCCGTCCTTGCGCTGGAGGGCGAGCTCGTATTGCTCGGACATCCCCTGCAGGCGGAGGAGCATGTGCTCGCCGTAGGCCGCCTGCTCCTCCGGGGGGACGAGCAGAGCCGGAACGGCACGGCCCACCATCTCCTCCGCGGCGTACCCGGAGAGCTGCGTCATGCGCGAGTTCACGTAGACGACGACATCCGCGGCGTCCGTGATGATCAGGCCTTCCCCCAGGGTCTCCACCGCCGCGCGAAACCGGGCCTCCGACGCCCGCAGATCCTCTTCGCCCGCCGCCCGCGCCTCCACGTTGCGGAAGCTGGCGATGGAGAACGCGGGGTCGTCCTCGACCTTCATGACGAGGACGTCCACCGCGAACACGCTTCCGTCCGCCCGTCGTCCCAGCCGCACCTGTGCCTCCCCGCTCGTCAGCTCGGGAGGCAGGACGTCGCTTTGCGGCGCGGGCCGGCCGGTGCGTGGGCGCGCCGCGGCCAGGAGGAGGGCCACGGGATGGCCGATCAGATCGGCTTCGCGATATCCGAACAGCGACTGGGTGCGCGGGTTGAGGGTGAGGATGCGGCCATCGGTGCCGAAGCTCACCACGGCGTCGGTGGACGACGCGAAGAGCGCCATGCGCGCCTCGGCGTCGCGCCGCCGCGGCCGTGGGGTGTTCAGTCGGCGCCTCCGGGCAACGCGGGAATGATACGGCAGAACGGTTGACGCTCACCGGGGGCGTTGCGATAGACTGCGCCAATGTCTATCCGCGTGGGCATCAATGGCTTCGGCCGCATCGGGCGCAACATCCTTCGGGCCGCCCTGCACGAGAAGGAGCTCGAGTTCGTGGCCGTCAACGACATCACCGACGCCCCCACCCTCGCGCATCTCCTGAAGTACGACTCGATCCTCGGCAACCTGCCCGACGAGGTGAAGGCGGAAGGCGACACGATCCGGGTCGCCGGCCGCTCGATCAAGGTCCTGGCCATGAAGGACCCGGGCCAGCTCCCCTGGAAGGCCCTCGACGTCGAGTACGTCATCGAGTCCACCGGCCTCTTCACGGAAGCGGAGAAGGCCAGGGCGCACCTGACGGCCGGGGCCAGGAAGGTCGTCATCTCCGCCCCCGCCAAGAACGAGGACCTCACCATCGTCATGGGGGTCAACCACGAGAAGTACGACCCCCGGAAGCACGCGATCGTCTCCAATGCCTCGTGCACGACGAACTGCCTGGGCCCGGTGGCCAAGGTCCTCCAGGACACGTTCGGGATCGTGAAGGGCCAGATGACGACCGTGCACTCGTACACGAACGACCAGAAGATCCTGGACCTGCCCCACAAGGACCTGCGGCGTGCGCGGGCGGCGGCCCTGTCCATGATCCCGACGTCGACCGGCGCGGCCAAGGCCATCTATCTCGCCATCCCCGAGCTGAAGGGCAAGCTCGACGGCGTCGCCATCCGCGTCCCCACCCCGAACGTCTCCCTCGTGGACTTCACGGTCGAGCTGGGCAAGAACGTGACCGCGGCCGAGATCAACGGCGCGCTGGAAGAAGCGGCGCGCGGCAAGATGAAGGGCATCCTCGAAGTCACCCACGAGGAGCTCGTCTCCATCGACTTCCGCGGCAACCCGCATTCGTCGATCGTGGACGCGCCCATGACCAAGGTGGTGGACGGCAACCTGGCCAAGGTCTTCTCCTGGTACGACAACGAGTGGGGCTTCTCGAACCGGGTGAAGGACCTCATCCTCTTCATGGCCAGGCGCGACCGATCCGCGGCCTAGGGGCGTCCCGATGTCCAAGAAGACGGTCAAGGACCTGCGGGGTTTCGCGGGAACGCACGTCTTCGTGCGCGTCGACTACAACGTCCCCCTCGAGGACGGGCGCATCACCGACGAGACCCGCATCCGCGCCTCGCTGCCCACGCTCGAGTACCTGATCAAGGGCGGAGCCCGCCTGGTCCTGGCCTCGCATCTGGGCCGGCCCAAGAAGGGTCCGACTCCGGAGCTGAGCCTGGGGCCGGTGGCCGTCCGGCTCGGAGAGCTGCTCCATCGCGAGGTCAAGGTGGCCTCCGACTGCGTGGGCGATGACGTCCGCAAGCAGGCGGAGGCGCTGAAGGACGGGGGGGTGTTGCTCCTCGAGAACGTCCGCTTCCATCCCGAGGAGGAGAAGAACGATCCCGCCTTCGCGCGGCGTCTGGCCCTCGACACGCGCAGCACGGTCTTCGTGAACGATGCGTTCGGCAGCGCGCACCGTGCCCACGCTTCCACGGAGGGGGTCGCGCACCACGTCAAGCGCGCCCTGGCCGGGCTGCTGATGGAGAAGGAGATCCGCTACCTGGACATGGCCGTGCATCCCAAGGAGCGCCCCCTGGTGGCCGCGCTCGGCGGGGCGAAGGTCTCGGACAAGATCCAGGTCATCGAGGCCCTGCTCGAGCGGGTGGATGCGCTGCTCGTCGGCGGCGGAATGGCGTACACGTTCTTTCGCGCCAAGGGCTTTCCGACGGGCAAGAGCCTGGTCGAGGAGGACAAGGTCCCGCTGGCGGCGGAGCTGCTGAAGAAGGGGACGGGCAAGATCGTGCTGCCCGTGGACCACGTCGTCGCTTCGAAGTTCGCCGCGGACGCCGAGCACAGGGAGCTGCCCGCGCAGGAAGTGCCGGACGGGTGGATGGGGCTCGACATCGGACCCATCACCCGCCGCGCCTACGCCGAACGCCTCCGCGCCGCGAAGGTCGTCGTCTGGAACGGCCCCATGGGCGTGTTCGAGATGAAGCCATTCGCCGAGGGCACGCTCGCCATCGCCCGCGCGATGGCGGACAGCAAGGCCGTGACCATCGTCGGCGGCGGCGACAGCGTGGCCGCGGTCACCCAGATGGGCCTGGCCGACAAGATCGACCACGTGTCCACCGGCGGCGGCGCGTCCCTCGAGTTCCTGGCCGGCGAGACCCTTCCCGGGGTGGCCTGCCTGGAGGAGGCGTGATGCGACGTTACGTCTTCGCCGGCAACTGGAAGATGCACAAGACGGTCTCCGAGGCCGTGGCGTTGGCGCGCGCCCTGCGCGAGGGGCTGGACAAGGAGGCCACCCCGCACGAGGTCGTGGTCAT
Organism: Acidobacteriota bacterium; assembly: GCA_003222295.1. Lineage (GTDB taxonomy): Bacteria > Acidobacteriota > Vicinamibacteria > Fen-336 > Fen-336 > AA29. The sequence continues at coordinate 14,144 of QHVP01000533.1, forward strand.
GCCCCCCTTCACTGCCCTGCCCGCGGTGGGGGAGGCGTTGAAGGGCTCGCCGATCGCCATGGGCGCGCAGAACATGTACTGGGAGCGCGAGGGCGCGTTCACGGCCGAGATCTCCCCGGTGATGCTGCGCGACGTGGGCTGCACCTACGTGATCCTCGGCCATTCCGAGCGCCGCCACATCTTCGATGAGACGGACGAGGGAGTTGGCAAGAAGAGCCGCGCCGCCTTCGACCACGGCCTGACCCCCATGGTCTGCGTGGGCGAGACCCTGACCGAACGGGAGTCGAGCCGCACCCTCGAGGTCGTGGAGCGCCAGGTGGAGCGCGCGCTGCGGCCGCTCCAGTCGGAAGAAGTCGCGAGCATGGTCGTCTCGTACGAGCCGGTCTGGGCGATCGGGACTGGCCGCGTGGCCACCCCGAACCAGGCGGAGGAGGTCCAGGCCTTCCTGCGCCGGCGCATCGCCCGCAGCCACGGTGACGACGCGGCCGAGGCCGTGCGGATCCTCTACGGCGGCAGCGTCAACCCCGGCAACATCTCGGGCATCATGGTCCAGGCCGACGTCGACGGCGTCCTCGTCGGGGGGGCATCCCTCAAGGCGGATTCGTTCCTGCAGATCGTCAACTACCGCTAGATCGGCTTGACGAACGGAGACGGAGACGGAGACGGAGACGGGATCGGCCTGCCCCGTCTCCGTGCCCGTGCCCCTCTTCGAATGCCGACAGCGATCGTTGCGCTGGGGATTGCTCCTGCCCGCAGACGTGGACGCGCCCGATTGGGGCGGCATCGAGCTGCGGCCGCTCGCGGTGTATCCGCACGAGGCCGACGGCGTGGCGGCGCTGCGGACCCTGGACGCCGTGCTGACCGCAGACGGGCTGATGCGGCTGGCGTCCTTGCGACCGCGCGCGACCCGAACCTGAAGTGCCCGTTCAGGACCGAGACCGGCCGCGGCCGACCAGCTCGGCGATCAGCCTGGCCAGTTGGCCTGGATCGGCTGGTTTGGCCACGTGCTCGGTGTAGCCGAGCGCCTTCGCGCGCTCGATGTCCGGGGGCGCCACCAGTGCCGATATGGCTACCGCCGGAATCCGGCCGCCGGCGTCGGGAGGGAGGGCCCGGACCTGCTCGATGAGCCAGAAGCCGTCCTTGCTCGGCATCGCAAGGTCGGCCACCAGGATGTCCGGAAGGAGGCGCCGGATGGCCTGGAGGGCCGCTCCGCCGTCCGCGGCGGCGGTGACCCTGGCTGCGGCGTGGCTGAGGACGATTTCCAGGAGCTCCCGAGTGTCGTCGTTGTCCTCGGCGATGAGGACGTGGATGCCGCTCAGGACGTCCTTTTCGAGCACCGCTAGGTCCTGGAGAGAGTATATCCGCCGCTGAGCTATAATAGGCGTTTCGCGCGGGCCGGAGTGGTCCGCCCTCCTGGATGGCTAACGGATGAACATCGCCTACTACCTGGTCCTCGTCCTTCACGTGATCGCCTGCCTGTTCCTGATCGGCGTCGTCCTGCTGCAGCAGGGCAAGAGCCAGGACCTGGCCAGCGCCTTCGGCGGCGGCGGCACCCAGACCGCGTTCGGGCCGCGCGGTTCCGCGAACGTCCTCTCCCGGGCCACGACCGTCCTGGCCGGCCTCTTCATGGTGACCAGCCTGGCCCTGTCCATGCTGCGCCCCCACGAGAGCTCGATCCTCGACCGCGTGAACGGCCCGTCGCCGGCCCCAGCCGCGTCCGCCCGCGCCGCCGCCCCGATCAAGACCGTGCCCGCGTCCCCCCGCTAGACCGGAGAGGACGGACCGGCAGGGCGCTACTCGCCGCCCGTCGGGGCGGGGGCCGCGGCCTTTGCCGCGCTCGCCGCGACCGTGAACGGCTCCTTGACCTCGAGGGTCTTGCCCGAGATCTCGTCCTTCACGCTGAGCACGAACTCCAGGTCGCCCGTCGCCTCCTCGGGAAGCCGCGTGCCCACGATGCGTGAGAGCTTTCCGAGCGACGTCGGATTGATCCGCGAGGGCGCGACCTCCACCACCGCCGTGCCGTCGGGCCGCCGCACGACGTACCCCGCCGTGACCTTGGGCATGCCCGTCGGCTTCTCCTTCGTGGCCCCATAGACCTCGAACGACGCGAAGAGGGTGGCCCCGGGCGCGAAGGTGCGGCGCACCAGCAGCATCGGGCGCGGAGTGTCCTTCTTCTCCTCGTCGGGCTGCAGGGTGTCGCTGATGACGGGGGTCGAAGTCCGGAACTGCGAAAGGTCGGCCACCTCGAACTCGTGGATGACCGTCCCCACCCGGCCGTTGTTCTTGTCGCGCACCACGATCTTGGCCTGGTAGCCGCCGGGCGCGAGCTCGAAGTCACGCACGACCGGGTACCAGCTCGCGGCCAGCCTGTCCCGCGTGGCCGGCTTGAGGTTCATATCGATCCTCTGGTCGTAGCGGAAGAACTCGCCCGTCTCACGGTGGGCCACGACGATCAGGAAGTCGAGCGTGTCCTGGAAGCGGCCGTCCTTCTCCTGGAAGGCGAACTTGGAGACGTCCACGTCCGCCGCCACCAGCGCGCTGGCCTTTCCGAGCAGGGTCTCGTCGAAGACGTAGGCCGTGGTGCGGATGGGTACGCCCTGCTCCTGGTAGGGCGAGTCCAGGGCAGCCTGGATGACGGGATCGACGGTCTCCGCCTTCTTGGCGATGGTCTTGCCTTCCAGGGGCGCGAAGTAGCCCTTGCGCGCGCGGATGGTGAGGCCCTTCCGCCCCGGGACCTTGACCGAGATCTTGCGGAAGCGGCCGTCCTTCGACGCGTTCGACGAGTTGTAGCCGAGCAGGTAGTAGGTGCGGCTCTCGTCGGCGATGCGCTGGATGCCCTTGCCGAGGTCGTTGGTGTTCTTGACGGAGAACCCGCCGCTGTCCGCGGCCAGCGACTCCGCCCCTTCCGCCTCCTGCAGGGTGTCGAGGAACACCGCCCCGATGTCACGCGTGTCGATGGGCGGCCCGAACTCCGCCGTGAAGTAGGTGGGCAGGCCGGCCAGGCCGCGCGCGTCCAGGAAGTACATGGCGGCGTTCCCGCGCCGGGAGGCCTGGATCGCGTCCTTGAACTCGGTGAGGTTGGGATCGTAGATGAACCCCTCGGAGACGAGGATGACCGACTTGCGGCCCTTGGCCGTCCCCAGCGACGTGAGCACGCGCTGGAGGACCTCGAGGGTGATGCGGTTGCGCGACACCGACTGGAAGTAGACGTCGCTCGCGCGCGCCTGCACGTAGGGGTCCCCGTTCATGGAGGAGTTGGGGTCGTCCGATTGGCTCTGCCCCCGCCCCGCGTTGGCGCCGTAGGTCTCGAAGCGCCGGCTGACCGTCTGCTCGACCTGCTGGTCGTGGAAGATGTGGATGCGCATGGCCTCGTAGTCGGACATGCGCTCGGGCGCGCTGTCCGGGACGAAGCGGCCGTCGAGGCGCTTGAGCAGCGCCATCAGCTCGTCGCGGCCCGCTTCCATCCGCGTGCTCCACCAGGCTCCTCCGCCGGTGGCGACCAGGCTCACCCGGTCCCCTTCCCGCACTCCGGTCTTCAGGAACTGGGCGACGGCCGCCTTGGCCCTCTGGCCCCCGGCGATGGTGAGGTGGATGTCGTCGAAGAGGATCACGAACGAGCGGCCGGTGTGCGACTCGCGGTCGATGTTGGAGGACACGCGGGGTCGCGGCGCCGCCTTCTCCGAGGGCACGGCCGGAAGCTGCACGGCCTCGAAGTCGGTGATCGTCTGGGCGTCGTCGTCCTCCGTCACCTGGAAATCGCTCTTGGTGAGGCCCGTGACGGGCAGGCCTTTCTTGTCGGTGACCACCACGTCCACGGTCACGACGTCGACCTGCGCCGGGAAGGACGCGTTGGACGCCGCGGGCGTGGCCTCGGGCGAGGCGGCGGGAGCGGGGCTGGGAGACTGGGCGGCCGCCACCGTCCAGGCGGCGCCGGCGAACAGGGCGATAAGGGACAAGGTCTTCTTCATGACGAACCACGATTTTTGGCACAGGCGCGTGCAAAAGTCCATCTTGACAGGGGGAGAATGGTGGGGTCTGATTCCGCCCCTCCCGAAAACAGAGGTGTCGCTGGAACTGGTCGAGCCGTCCCTGCTTCTCCTTCACGAAGACGTGGGGGAGAACTACGACGCGGTCGCCCGCAGCGCCGCTGCCGCCGTGGGGGCCGAGACCTGCCACCTCGCCCTCTACGACGCGGAGACGGACGAGCTGATCGCCCGCCGGCCCAGCTACGGCGCGGCCTCGCGCTCGATCCCCCAGTACCGGTTCCCCATCTCGCAAGCGCCAGCCTCCGCCCAGGTGGTGCGGACGGGCGAGCCCTACCTGAGCAACGAGCCCGCGAGCGATCCTTTGTACGAGCGCTCCGTGAAGGACCGGGGGGTCCACTCCGTCCTGACCGTCCCCGTCCGCCACGGGGGCCACATCCTCGGCCTGCTCTACGCCATCAACAAGCCGGGAGGCTTCACCGCCGAGGACGTGCGCACCTTGACCGCGCTGGCGGGGGCGGCCGCCGTCACCATCGAGAACATCCGGCTCTACGTGGAGGAGCGCGACCGCCGCGTGCTGAGCGAGAGCCTGCGCGACGTGTCGCGGGCCCTGGTGGGCACGCTGAGCGAGCAGTCGGCGCTGAGCACCGTCCTCGACCAGATGTGGCGCGTCGTCCGCTACCAGGCCGCGGTGGCGGTCGTGCTGGAGGGACGCGTCCTGCGCGTGGCCGCCTCCCGGGGCGGGGATCCGGTGGGCGAGATTTCCCTCGACCACGCCGGAGACCTGCGCGCCACGCTGCTCGCCCGCAAGACCGCCGTCCTCACCGACGCCGCCACCCGCCTGGCCCGTCTGGGCCTGCGCGGGACGACCGGCCGCACGCTGGCCGCGCCCCTCCTCACGCGCGACGAGGTACGCGGCGCGATCATCGTCGTCTTCGACGACGAGCACGTGCCGGGGCCGAGCGACGAGCGCGTGGTCGGCGCCTTCGCCGACCATGCCGCCCTCTTCCTGGAGGCGGGCGCGCTCCTGCGCAAGGAACGCCAGGCGCGGGCCCGCGCCACCGCCGTGGCGCGCATCACGCGCATGGCCGCCTCGCGGCACGAGCCGGAATCGCTGCTGCAGGCGGTCGCTCCCGAGCTGCTGGCGGCCAGCGGCGCCGACCGCACCGTCGTCTACCTGAGACCGTCGCGCGCCCAGGTGCTCACCGCCGTCGCCTGGGGCGGCACCACTCCCGAGGAAGAGGACAAGATCACGCGGCACGTCCTCGAGCCCGGCACCCCCCTGCTCGCCGCCTTGCTCAAGGGAGCGCCCGTCCTCTTCCAGGACGAGGACAACCCGCCGCCCGCCCACGTCCACCCATTCGCGGAAGCGACATCCCTTCTCATCGTGCCCCTGGGCGTGCGTGACCAGCTCCTGGGCGCGGTCTCGCTCGTCTCCACGCGCCGCAAGGTCCACTTCGACGGGCCCGCCATCGAGTTCCTGGGCGACATCGCCCAGCAGGTCGCGCTGGGCGTGGAGAACGCGCGGCTCTTCCTGGCCCTCAGCCAGATGGCCTCGACGGACGAGCTGACCCAGCTCGCCAATCGGCGAAGGTTCACGGAGGCCCTGCGGCGCGAGCTGGGGCGCGCGCGGCGCACCGGCCTGCCCCTGTCCCTGGTACTCGTGGACGTCGATCACCTGAAGAAGGTGAACGACACGTTCGGCCATCCGGCGGGCGATTCCGCGATCCGCCACGTGGCGGGCGCCCTCCGGGAAGCGCGGCGCGACACGGACGTGGTGGCGCGCTTCGGAGGCGAGGAGTTCGCGCTGCTCCTTCCCGGCACCGACCATCTGGGAGCCATCAAAGCGGCCGAACGCGTGCGGGTCCGGCTCTCCACGACGCTCATGGACCTCGTCGGCCAGGTCACGGCCTCCATGGGGGTCGCGACCTGGCCCCAGGACGGCGCCACGGAAGAGCGGCTCGTCTGGGTCGCCGACCAGCGCCTCTACGCCGCCAAGGAAGGCGGCCGCAACCGTGTCTGTGGAGGCCCGCCGCCCGAAGGCGCGCCCGAGACGGGGAGCACGCCGGGGGCCGGCTAGGCGGGGATTCGCACCAGGACGTCGTCGCCTTCGATCTTCACTTCGAAGGTCGCGATGCGCAGGCCGGGATTGGCGGTGTTCTCGCCCGACCGCACGTCCCACGTCCACGCGTGCCAGGGGCACATCACCGCGTGACCCTCCAGGAGGCCCTGTCCCAGCGGGCCGCCGCGGTGGATGCAGGTATTGCTGGTCGCATAGATCGTGCCATCGACGTTGTAGAGGGCCACCGGCGTGCCCCCGACGCTCACCTCGGCGCAGCGGCCCGGCGGCAGCTCCGCCGCCGACGCCGCGCGGACCCAATCCCCCATGCTCGGTCGTCTCCTCCGCAGGGCAAGGATCGCACGTAACGTCGGTCCGCGCGCGCGTCACGCGCTATGATCCGTCGCCATGAGCATCGCAGCATCGGCGGCGGCGGAGGTGGCGGAGCGGGAGCGGGAACGGGAGAGACGGTGCGACGCCGCCCTCGCTCCCCTGCGCGAGGCGGTCGCGCGGGTGAAGGGGCGGTCCCCGGAAGAGGCGGCGGCGGACGAAAAGCTGTGGCACGTCGTACAGGCCGCCTTCGACGTCGATCCCAGGATCGTGAACCTCAACAACGGCGGCGTGTCGCCTTCGCCGCGGCTGGTGCAGGAGGCCCTGCGGCGCGACCAGGCGCGGGCCAACGAGGCCCCCGCCTACGCGATGTGGTCGGTGCTGGAGCCGGAGGTGGAGGGCGTGCGGGCGCGCCTGGCCGCGCTCTTCGGCTGTGACGCCG
>QHVP01000534.1 GCA_003222295.1 Acidobacteriota bacterium
GAGCTGGATGGTGTAGGCCTGGGCGAACCGCTCCATGAAATAGGGAACGGTGTCGTGGGCCACGCTGTTCTTGGTCATGACCAGCAGCGGCGTCTCCCGGATGTAGCCGACGCGCAGCGTGCCCTCCGTGCCCAGGAGCTCCGTGCTGATGTCGTAACCGTAGATCCCGTTGCGCGACAGGTCCACGACCCCGATCCGGTCGTCGCTGAACACGAGGCTGACGATCGCGTTGTCGATGTCGCCGACCGTCTCGAGCTCCGGGTAGGCCAGCGTCCCCCCGACCGCGGTCACGGATTTGACCTCGCCCATGAAGAAGCGCGCGAGGTCGAAGTCGTGGATCCCCATGTCCATGATCATGCCGCCGCTGCTCTTCGGGTTCGCGTACTCGAGCGTGGTCCGATGCGGGTCGCGCGAGGAGGACTTGAACACCACGGGCGTGCCGATGAGGCCCTCTTGCACCTTGCGCTTCGCCGCCGCGTAGCCGGGATCGAAGCGGCGCATGAACCCCATCTGGAAGAACACGCCCGGACGGGAGACCGCGGTCTTCATGCGCGCGGTCTCGGTGAGGGAGAGGGCGGGCGGCTTCTCGCAGAAGATCGGCTTTCCGGTGCCGCTGGCGGCGACGGTGAGGGCGGCGTGAGTGTGGGTCGGGCTGGCGATGACGATGGCCTCGACGTCGGAGTCCTGGAACAGCGTCTCGGGATCGCGGTGAGGGCGCGCGTCGTAGGTGGCGGAGACGTCGGCCAGCGCGGCTTCATCGGGATCCGCCACCGCGGAAAGGCGCGTTTCCGGGATGCGCGTGGCGAGGTCGCGGGCATAGATGCGTCCGAGCCGTCCCAGGCCGACGAGCCCGACCTTGATCCGCCGCTTGCCGCCGGTCATTGCTTCGCTCCCGGGGCCGAGCCCGCCGGCTTGTCCTTCGTCACGAGGTCGATGCGCACGAGCTGCTCCGCCGGCACCGGCTGGCCCTTCAGCAGCTTGTCCGCGGTCTCCACGGCCACGCGGCCCATCTCGGATGGGAACTGCGCGACCGAGCCCATGATCGTGCCGTCGGCGATCGCCTTCTTGGCGTCCTCGACCGCGTCGTAGCCGACGACCTTGATCTTCCCCGTCTTGCCCTTGGCCGCGATCGCCTCCACCGCGCCCAGCGCCATCATGTCGTTGGCGGAGAAGACGGCGTCGATCTCCGGGTGCGCCTCCAGCATGTTCTGGAACACGGTGAACCCCTGGTCGCGCTCCCAGTTCGCGGTCTGGGAGGCCACGATCTTCACGCCCTTCGCGTCCTTGACCGCGTCCTTGAACCCGCGCAGCCGCTGGTCGCCTGTCTCGTGCCCGGGGATCCCCTCCAGCACGCCGACGTTGGCCTTGCCTCCGGTGGCCTGGAGGAGGTAGCTGCCCGCGATCTTCCCGCCTTCGTAGTTGTCCGACCCGATGTACGAGTCGACGGTGATGCCGGCATCCTTGGCCGCCTGCGGATCGACGCGGGTGTCCACCACGACCACGTGAATGCCCGCCTGGTTGGCCTTGGCGATGGCGGGCACGATCTCCTTCGAGCCGGAGGGGGTCACGAGAAGGACCTTGACCCCCGTCTGGATCAGGTTCTCGATGATCTGCATCTGCTTGTCGACGTCGACCTCGCGCTCGGCCGCCTGCACGGTGAGGTTGACGCCGAGGCGCTTGGCCGCCTCCAGGGCCCCCCGCTCCATGTCGATGAAGAAGGGGCTGTTCAGCGTCTTCAGGACGAGGGCGACGCGGGGGGCGGCCGGGCTCTCCGCCTTCGGCGCCTCGCCGCGCGGTCCGCATCCCGCCGCCAGAGCCGTCGCGACGACCAAGGCCGACGTGCGCTTCATCATGGTTTGGCGTCCTCGCTACGGGTTGTTTCCCTCACTTGGCGGCCGGTTTCAGGAAGGAGTCTACGAGCACGGCGGTGATGATCACGATGCCGATCACGATCTGCTGGAAGAACGAAGACGTCCCGAGGAGGTTCAGCCCGTTGCGCAGCACGCCCATGATGAGGGCGCCGATCAAGGTGCCGTGCAGCGTGCCCACGCCTCCGGAGAGGCTGGTCCCGCCAATGACGGTGGCGGCGATGGCGTCGAGCTCGTAGTTGATCCCGGCGATGGGCTGCGCGGAATTCAGCCGTGCCGTCAGCAGGGCCGCGGCCAGCCCGCTGGCCACCCCGGAGAGCACGTACACCATCGTCTTGTGGAAGCCCGCGCTGATGCCGCTGAGGCGCGTCGCCTCCTCGTTCCCGCCGATGGCATACACGTAGCGTCCGAAGCGCGTACGCGTCAAGAGGAAGTGGCCGATCGCATACACCGCGACCGTGATGACGATCGGCGCGGGGATCCCCAGGAGGCGCGCGGTCGAGAGCTGGCGAAAGCGCGCCGCGAAGCCCGAGATGGGCCGGCCGGAGGTGAAGACGAGGGCGGCGCCACGCGCGATGCTCATCATGCCCAGGGTGGCGATGAAGGCAGGCAGCCGGCCCCTGGTGATGAGGAGGCCGTTCACGAGCCCACTCGCCCCGCCCACGGCCAGGCCGGCCAGGATGGCCGCGGCCGCCGGCCAGCCGGCCTGGAGCGCGCTGGCCAGGACGACTCCCGAGAGCGCGAGCAGCGAGCCCACGGACAGGTCGATCCCCCCGGAGAGGATGACGAACGTCATCCCCACCGCGATCACCGCGTTGATGCTGGTCTGCTCCATCACGTTGAGCAGGTTCGAGACGGAGAGGAAGTG
>QHVP01000535.1:0-1027 GCA_003222295.1 Acidobacteriota bacterium
CGACCCACCAGGAGGAACCATGGGAATCTTCGGAAATTCGGAATCCAAGCCGCCGGAAGCACCCCCCGTCCCCGCCCGGCCGGCCAGCCCGGCCCCGGCCGAGAAGGAAAGAGGCGTGCCGGCCACCGCTGCCGCCGCCAAGCCCGGCACCTGCATCATCGCGTCCAAGACCGTCATCAAGGGCGAGATCACCGGGGACGAGGACGTCATCGTCGAAGGCAACGTCGAGGGGCAGATCCGCATCACCCGCGACCTGCGCGTCGGCGCCAACGGCGTGGTGAAGGCCACGGTCGAAGCGCAATCCATCATCGTGAGCGGGGAGCTGGTCGGCGACTGCCAGGCCTCCGTCCGCGTCGAGATCCAGGCCACCGGCCGCCTGACCGGCAACCTCCGCGCTCCGAAGATCGTGATCGCGGAAGGAGCGATGTTCCGGGGAAACTCAGACATGTCCGCCCGCAAGGACGATAAAAAGGTCGTTGCTCTGTGAGCGCGACCGCCCCCCGGGCGGACACCCGTGGCGACAACGCCCGGCCGACAGCGTACGGAAACTACATCGGGGGCGAGTGGGTACCCGCCGCTTCCGGCAAGACGCTCGAGAATCGCAACCCTGCCGACACCTCCGACCTGATCGGCACCTTCGCCCAGTCCGGGCCGGAGGACGCGGAGAAGGCGGTGGCGGCGGCGCGCGAGGCCTTCCCCCGCTGGCGCGCCCTCCCCGCTCCCAAGCGCGGCGAGATCCTCTACCGCGCCGCGGAGATCCTCGTGCGGAGCAAGGAGGAGTTCTCGCGCGACATGACGCGCGAGATGGGCAAGGTGCTTCCGGAGACGCGCGGCGACGTCCAGGAAGCGATCGACATGACGTACTACATGGCGGGCGAGGGCCGTCGCCAGTTCGGCCAGACGACACCCTCGGAGCTGAAGGACAAGTTCCAGATGTCCGTGCGCATGCCCGTCGGCGTCGCCGGCCTCATCACGCCATGGAACTTCCCGATGGCGATCCCCTCCTGGAAGATGATGCCGGCCCTCA
>QHVP01000535.1:1180-2466 GCA_003222295.1 Acidobacteriota bacterium
GAAAGGTCTCGGAAGCCTGCGCGCCTGCGTTCAAGCACTGCCACCTCGAGATGGGCGGCAAGAACATCATCATGGTGATGGACGACGCGCGGCTGGACCTCGCCGTGGACGGCGCGATCTGGGGCGGGTTCGGCACCACGGGCCAGCGCTGCACCGCGGCCAGCCGCGTCGCCGTGCACAAGAAGGTCTACCACCAGTTCGTGGGCCGGTTCGTCGAGCGGGCGAAGGCGCTCAAGGTCGGCAACGGGCTCGCCGACGCGTCCGCGGAGATGGGCCCCTGCGTGAACGAGAGCCAGCGCGCCACCGTCGAGAAGTACGTCAAGATCGGCCGCGATGAAGGGGCGACCCTGCTGGCCGGAGGACATCGCCTGGACCAGGGGCCGTACGCAAAGGGCTGGTTCCACGAGGCGACCCTGTTCGGCGACGTCGATCCCCGGATGCGGATCGCACGCGAGGAGATCTTCGGGCCCGTCGTCTCCGTGATCCCGGTGGACTCGCTCGACCAGGCGATCGAGGTTGGAAATTCGGTGGATTACGGGCTCAGCGCGTCCATCTACACGCAGGACATCAACTCCGCCTTCCGGGCCATGCGCGACATGTACACGGGGATCTTCTACGTCAACGCGCCGACCATCGGCGCCGAGACCCACCTTCCCTTCGGGGGGACGAAGAACACCGGAAACGGCCATCGCGAGGCCTGCGTGCAGGCCCTCGAGGTGTTCTCGGAGTGGAAGTCGATCTACGTCGACTACAGCGGGCACCTGCAGCGGGCGCAGATCGACACGGAGGGGAGCGAGTCGCTATAATTCGTTAAAGGGTCCGCATTTGGACCGCTTGCGGCCCCCAACGGGATGGTGGGCTGAGGCCCTATGACGAATCCGCCCCTCGACGAGCGCAGCCGGGAAGTCCTGAGGTCGATCATCCAGCTCCATGTCTCGACCGGCGAGCCGGTGGGGTCGGAGAGCCTCGCCCGCGCCCTAGGGCGCACCCTGTCCTCCGCGACCCTGCGCAACATCATGGCGGAGCTGCAAAAGAAGGGGTACCTCGATCATCCGCACACCAGCGCCGGCCGGCAGCCCACGGACGAGGGCTATCGCGTCTACGTGGACAGCCTGATGAGCCTGGCTCCCCTGCCCGCCCACGACGCCGCCGCCATCGATTCCGAGCTCCGGACGCTGGAAGGCTCGCCCACCCAGGTCATGGAGACGGCCACCCACCTGCTCTCGCGCCATTCGGGCAAGGTGGGCTTCGTCCTCGTGCCGGACGTCTCCCGGGCGATGCTGCGC
>QHVP01000535.1:2566-9806 GCA_003222295.1 Acidobacteriota bacterium
AGACCTGCAGGCCTGCGCGAACTACCTCAGCAGCGAGTTCTCGGGCCTCGGCCTCGACGCCATCCGCGCCCGGCTGCTGGTCCTGATGCAGCAGGAGAAGGCGCTCTACGACTCGCTGCTGAAGAACGTCGTCTCCGTGGGTGGGCGCGCGTTCTCGGAAGACGGCGAGGCCGACCTCTACCTCGAAGGGACCTCCAAGCTCCTCGACGCCCCGGAGCTCAACGACATCGCGCGCATGCGCGCGCTCTTCAAGGCCTTCGAGGAGAAGGGCCGCCTGGTGAAGATCCTCAACGCCTGTCTCAGCCGCGACGGCGTGCGCATCACCATCGGCCACGAGAATCCCGATCCCGACCTGTGCCAGGTCGCGCTGGTGACGGCCAGCATCCCGCTCGATCCCGATGCCGCCTGGGGACTGGGGGTGGTCGGCAGCACGCGGATGGAGTACGGGCGCATGATCGCGCTGGTCGAGCACGTGGCTCGCGCACTGAACCAGACCCTCAAGGAGCTGCGATCGTGACCATCTCCGGCAACGGCCGCGACGATGACCGCGACGACGCGCCGGAGGCGACCGTCGACGAACCGCGCGGCGTGACCGGCGTGGACGTGCAGCCGATGCCGGCCTTAGGCCGCGAGCAGGTGGAGGCCCTGCGCCGTGAGCGCGACGAGCTGCGCGACCAGCTCCTGCGCAAGCGCGCCGAGTTCGACAACTACCGCAAGCGGGTGGAGCGTGACCGCGAGCAGTCGGCCACGGACGCGACCGCCGCCGTCCTCAAGGCCGTCATCCCCACCATCGACAACCTCGACCGCGCGCTGGAGGCCACCGGCGCCGAGAGCACGCTGCGCCAGGGCGTCGAGCTGACGCGGCGCGAGCTGCTGGCCCTGCTCGAGCGTCAAGGGGTGGCCATCGAGGATCCGGTGGGCCAGCCGTTCGACCCGCAGCGGCATCAGGCCCTCTCCCACGAGTTGGCGCCGGGCCGGCCCGAGGGAACCATCGTCGAAGTGTTCCGCAAGGGCTATTCGTTCAAGGACCGTCTCCTGCGCCCCGCGCTGGTCAAGGTCGCCAAGGCCGCGGACGGCGCGGGCGAATCCGGCTCGGACGCGGTACACTGACGGCTTTGAGCGAGGCGCGACTTGGGTAAGGTCATAGGGATCGACCTCGGGACCACGAACTCCTGCGTGGCCGTGATGGAGGGTGGCGCTCCCCAGGTGATCCCGAACCAGGAGGGCGCGCGCACCACTCCGTCCATCGTGGGATTCACGGCCAAGGGTGAGCGGCTGGTCGGCCAGATCGCCAAGCGCCAGGCCCTCACGAACCCGAAGAACACGGTGTTCGCGGTGAAGCGCCTCATCGGCCGCAAGTTCCGCGCGGACGAGGTCGAGCAGTCGCGGAAGTTCCTCTCCTACCAGCTCAGCGAAGCCACCAACGGCGACGTGCACATCCAGATCGAGGACAAGCTCTACTCGCCCCCCGAGATCTCCGCCTTCGTGCTGCAGAAGCTCAAGGCGGCGGCGGAGGACTATCTCGGCGAGCCGGTGGAAGAGGCGATCATCACCGTGCCCGCCTACTTCACCGATCCGCAGCGCCAGGCCACCAAGGATGCCGGCCTCATCGCCGGCCTGAAGGTCTCGCGCATCCTCAACGAGCCGACGGCGGCCGCCCTCGCCTACGGCCTGAACAAGAACGCCCGCGGCCAGTTCGTGGCCGTGTACGACCTCGGCGGCGGCACCTTCGACATCTCGATCCTGGAGATGGCGGAGGGGCTCTTCCAGGTGCGGGCCACCGGCGGCGATACCTTCCTGGGGGGCGAGGACTTCGATCAGCGCGTGATCGATTGGCTCATCGCCGAGTTCCAGCGCGAGACCAGCATCGACCTGAAGCTGGACCGCATGGCCCTGCAGCGCCTGAAGGAGGCCGCGGAAAAGGCCAAGTGCGAGCTCTCGTCCGCCCAGCAGACGGAGATCGTGCTCCCCTTCATCTCCGCGGACGCCAGCGGCCCCAAGCACCTCAACACCGTCCTCACCCGCCAGAAGTACGAGTCGATCACCGACGACCTCCTCGAGCGCACGATCGATCCCTGCCGGCGCTGCCTCTCCGACGCGAGCCTCAAGCCCGAGCAGATCGACGAGGTGCTCCTGGTCGGCGGCCAGACACGCGCGCCCAAGGTCACGGAGGTCGTGCGCAAGGTCTTCGGCAAGGAGCCCAACCGCACGGTGAACCCCGACGAGGGGATCGCCATGGGCGCGGCCATCCAGACGGGCATCATCGCGGGCGAGGTCAAGGAGCTGGTCCTCCTCGACGTCACCCCGCACACCCTCGGCATCGAGACCAAGGACGGGACCTTCACGCCCCTCATCGAGCGCAACAGCACCATCCCCACCCGCAAGAGCCGCGTGTTCACCACCGTGGCCGACAACCAGACCAAGGTCGAGGTCCACGTCCTGCAGGGCGAGAGCGACATGGCCGCCTACAACAAGAGCCTGGCCAAGTTCGAGCTCACCAACATCCCGCCCGTGCCCAAAGGCGTCCCGCAGGTCGAGGTCTCGTTCGAGATCGACGTCAACGGCATCATGTCGGTGAGCGCGCTCGACCAGGCCACCGGCCGCAGCCAATCCATGGTCATCCACGCCTCCGGGGGCCTCAGCCAGAGCGAGCTGGGCAAGCTCGTGAGCGAGTCGCGCCAGCGCGAGCAGTCGGACAAGCACAAGAAGGAGCAGGAAGCGGTCGTCCGCCAGCTCGACGGCCTGGTGACGAACACGATGCGTTCGGTGCAGGCCCTCGAGTGCAAGCTCACCCCGGACGAGCAGACGCGCATCCTCGCCGCCATGGAGCGGGCCAAGAAGGCGCGCACGGAGGCGGACCTCGAGGAGCTCAAGACGCGGCTCGCGGAGATGGAGCCTTGGGTCTGCCGCTCGGGTTGCCCTCCGCGCGACCGTATTGCTGGACCCGTTTAACGTCGCCGCTGCGGGCAACCCGCTCGCCGCAGACCCCCAATCGGTCGTCGTACCATCGGCCTCATCATCGCGTGAACGATTCGCTCTGAGAACATGACCACCACTCGCGATTATTACGAAATCCTCGGCGTGGCCCGGAATGCTTCCGATGCGGAGATCAAGTCCGCCTACCGGAGGCTTGCCCTGAAGCACCACCCCGATCGGAACCAGGGGAACAAGGAAGCCGAAGAGAAGTTCAAGGAGGCGGCCGAGGCCTACAGCGTCCTCTGTGACGCGCAGAAGCGCCAGCGCTACGACGCCTACGGCCACGCCGGGCTCGGCGGCGCCGCCGGCTTCGACCCCACGATCTTCTCCGACTTCGGCGACATCCTGGGCGACCTGTTCGGTTTCGGCGACGCCTTCGGACGGCGGCGCGGCGGTCCCCGGCGCGGGGCCGACCTGCGCTACAACCTCGAGCTGCGCTTCGAGGAAGCCGTCTTCGGCACGGAGACGCACATCCAGATCCCGCGCGCGGAGCCGTGCCCGGCGTGCCAGGGCAACGGCGCCGCTCCCGGCACCTCCCCCACGACCTGCGCGTCCTGCGGCGGGCGCGGGCAGGTCACGTTCCAGCAGGGTTTCTTCAGTGTGGCGCGCACCTGCGGCCGCTGCCACGGTACCGGCCGCGTGGTGACCACGCCCTGCAAGGACTGCAGCGGCGACGGCCATGTCACGGTCGAGCGCAAGCTGCAGATCAAGATCCCGGGTGGCGTGGACACGGGCAGCCAGCTCCGCATCAGCGGCGAAGGGGAGGCGGGCGGCGCGGGCGGACCTCCCGGCGACCTCTACGTGGTGGTGCGCGTCGAAGAGCATCCGTTCTTCCAGCGCGAGGGCGCGGCCCTCCTTTGCGAGGTCCCCATCGGGTTCGCGCAGGCAGCGCTGGGTACGACCATCGAGGTGCCCAACGTCGGCGGCGGCAAGACCAAGCTCGCCATCCCCGAAGGAACGCAGGGCGGCACCGTCTTCCGCGTGCGCGGCCAGGGGGTTCCGCACCTGGGCGGGCGCGGGCGCGGCGACCTCCACGTCACCGTGCGCGTGGTGGTGCCCACCAAGCTGACGGCGGAACAGCGCAAGATGATCGATCAGCTGGGTAAGTCCCTGCCTTCTCCCGAAGAGCAGGAGAAGGACCGCTCCTTCCTCGGCAAGGTGAAGGACATCCTCGGCTGAAGGCCTTCCGTCTCCTCCTGCCTCCGGACGACGAGGAGGCGCTCTCCGCGGCGCTGTGGGAGTTGGGGACGGCGGGCACGCAGTCCCTGGGCCTCGAAGGCGGCCGGGCCGTGATCCTGGCCTATTTCGCGGACGAGCCGGACCTCGAGAATCGTCTGCGCGAGGCGCTGGCCGCGTTGCGCGTCGAGATCGTGCCCACCGCGGTCCCGGATGTGGACTGGGTGGCGCGCGTGCGCGAGGGGTTCCGGCCCTTCTCCGCGGGTTCCTTCCGGATCGTGCCCGCCTGGGACCGCTCCGCGCCGGCCGCGGGCGACGAGCGCGTGATCGTCGTCGAGCCCGGCCTGGCCTTCGGGACGGGCACGCACGAAAGCACGCGGCTGTGCCTGGCCGCCCTCGAAGAGCGCGCACGCGCCGGCCCCCTCGGCCACGTGCTCGACGTGGGCGCGGGCAGCGGCATCCTGTCCGTGGCCGCCACCAAGCTCGGCGCGCGGCGCGTGATCGCGATCGAGCTCGACGAGGAGGCGTTGCCCGTCGCTCGGCGCCACGCCGAGCTCAACCGCGCGCCCATCCACCTGGTCCGCGGCGACGGCGCCCGCGCGGTGGAAACGGCGTCGTTCGACGTCGTGATCGCGAACATCAGCGCGGCCCTGCTTGCTGAGCGCGCGGAGGAACTCGCGGGCACGACGCGCGGCCACGGCGCGCTCATCCTGTCCGGCTTTCTGGTGGAGGACCTCCCCTCCGTGCGCGCCGCGTATGCGGCGGTTGGCGATATGGACGTGCGGGTCGAGGGCGAATGGGCGGCCCTCGTGGTGCACCGCGGGCCATGAGCGTGCACCGCTTCCACGTGCCGGAGGCCGCGCCGGGAGCGCGCGTCGCTTTGCCCGAGCACTCCGCCCATCACGCGCGCGACGTCCTGCGCCTGCGGCCGGGAGCGGCCGTGCGCGTCTTCGACGGGGCGGGCGCCGAGTTCGACGCGCAGCTCGATTCCGTGTCGCGCCAGGGGGTGTCCGCGCGCATCACGGACCGGGCGCCCGCCCGCCCCGAGTCTCCTCTCACCGTCGTCCTGGCCGTCTCGCCCCTTCGCGGCGATCGCATGGAGCTCGTCATCCAGAAGGCCACCGAGCTCGGCGTGGCCGGGTCCCGCCAGGAGCGTTGGGACAAGGTGGAGAGCGGCGCCGCCGAGCAGAGCGGCCGCGCGGTGGTCCCCCTGGTCGCGCCCACCACGACGTTGCCCGCGCTCCTGGCCGCGCCCTTCGACGGCCTCAAGCTCCTGTTCCTCGAGCGCAGCGCTCCCTCACCCCTGTCCGCCCTCCCGCGGCCGGAGCGCGTGCTCATGGTGGTGGGACCGGCGGGTGGATGGGAGGACGCGGAAGTGGAGCAGGCCACCGCCGCCGGCTTCGTCACCGCGGGCCTCGGCCCGCGCATCCTGCGCGCGGAGACCGCGGCGCTGGCCGCCCTGAGCGCGGTCCAGGTCCTGTGGGGCGACCTGGGTTGAAGCCTTCGGCCTTTCGCTGGCCGGTCCTCCTCGGCCTGTACCTGGCTTCGCGGCTGGCCGGCCTCATGGCGCTGCCGATGTTCCTCGACGAACGCATCCACCTGCGCTGGGCGTACTGGATCGAGCAGGGGCGCCGCCTGCGCGTCCCGCTGCTGGCGGGCCGCGGCCTGAGCGTGTACCTGCTGGCCGGCATCGCTCCTCACGCCGACGACCCCCTGCGGGCCGGACGGCTCCTGACCGTCGCCATCGGTCTCGTCACCCTCGCCGCCGGCCACCGATTGGCCTTTCGCCTGACCGGCGATCGCCGGGTGGCCGACTTGACCGCGCTCTTCTACGTCGCCTGCCCCTTTACGCTGGCCTACGACCGCATGGTGCTCACGGACGCGTTCCTCTGCGCCTTCACCGCGATGACCTTGCTCCTGTCCGTCCGGCTGGCGGAGGAGCCTCGCTGGAGCACGGGCGCGGCCCTCGGGGCCGCGATCTCGCTGGGCGTCCTGTCCAAGGCGACCGGACTGCTGCTCTTCGCGGTGCCGGTCCTCGCGCTCGTCCTCTTGGCGCGCGCGCGGCGGGCGGCCCTGGGACCCTTGGCCCTCGCCTTCGCCCTGGCCTCCACCGTGGTCGCATATCCGCTGTGGCTCTTCTTCCGCAAGACGGACGAGCTCGCGGGAGCGATCGCCTTGCGCGAAAGCGACACGTCGTTCTCGGGCAACGCCTCCGCCAACCTCGGCCTGGCCGCGGAGTGGCTCTGGGCGTACTGGACGCCCGGTCTGGTGGTGCTCGCCCTGGGCGGGCTTGCCGTCGCGATCGCCGCGGGCAAGGGTGGCCGCGGCGCCTTCCTCGCCCTGCTGGCCATCGGCCCGACGGTGGCGTTCGTCACCGTCTCCGGGATCTGGTATCCGCGCTATCTCCTCTTCACGACGGTGCCGCTCCTTCCGCTCTCCGCGTGGGGCTTCGTGGGGGCGATCGATCTCGTGCGCGAGCGCGGCCGCCTCCCCGCGGGGCCGGCCGCGGGCCTCGGCCTGGCGGCCCTCGCGGTGGTCCTCGCTCCCGCCGCCCGGTTCGACCTCGCCCTCTGGACCGACCCCGTGCGCGCGCCCTTCCCCGCCATCGAACGATTCCAGTACGTGACCGGCTGGCCCTCCGGTTACGGGCTGCGCGACTCGATCGCGTTCCTCCGGCTGCAGCGGGACGCGACCCCGCGGTCGACGTCCGCTATGTCGACCCCACCAGCGCCGACGCGGCCGCCCTGGGCCGCTCGGACCGCGCCCTGTTCGTCATCGTGTCGCTGGTCGAGGGTGTCCGCCTGCCCGAGCCGTGGGCGCGTGACCTCGCTCCCGCATTCGCCTCGTTCAAGCCGGACGGCGCGCCCACGGACCAGATCTACCGGGCGATCACCGCAACCGCCGGCAGATGACGGGCCGCGGCTCCGGATCGGCGCCATCCAAGCGGATGGCTCAGAGGGAAGGAGACGTTCCGGCGGCGGCCGTGCGCCGCTCGGCGAGCAGCAGGTCCACGATCTGGCCGTAGCTCTGCACGCCCTGGGCCTGCCCCTGCGTCTTCAGGTAGGTGTCGTTGACTCGCTCCTGCACG
>QHVP01000081.1 GCA_003222295.1 Acidobacteriota bacterium
CCGTGGTCATCGGCGCTTCCCAGGTCGATGCGCAGGACCTCGCCGAGCGGCTTGTGTTCGCTCGTCGCGCTCGCGAACGCCGGAGACGCGCCATGGTTGGTGACGTAGAGGGCGCCGTCGGGGCCGAAGGCGAGCGACGTCGGCCCGTCCAGTCCCCCGAGCACGGTCGTCGGGTGGAGACCGTCGCAGACGAGAGGGCGGCCCCCGCAGGCCACGCGGATCACGTTTCCGTCCTTGCGTGTCCCATCGGGCGCCATCGTCCAGTGCTGGACGATGTAGAGGTCGTCGCCTTGAAAGGCCATGTCGATAATGGCGTTGAATCTCGTCACATGACCGTCCAGGAACACCGTCGGATGGTCGGGATCCTGTCCGGCCTCGACCCGATAGACATTCGATTTGTCCCGTTTGGTTCCGACGAAAGGTATGCCGGCCAGCTCGCCGACGTAGTAGGCGCCGTCGGGGCCCACCACGACAGACGTCGGCACGGAGTCGGTCAGTGCGACACCGCCGGGAGTGGGGCGCGGAGGCGTGGTGGTGCGAGAGGGGAAGACGGCGAGCAGCGAGATGTTGCCGTCCTCGTCGACGCGCAGGAGCGAGTTCCCGCTGGCATCGATGACCACGTCGCCGCCGCTCTTCCCTTCCTCGGCGTCACCGTCATCGCCTGGCCCCCCGCGGCGCTCCACGAGGAGACCATATGGGTCGCTCTCGGGCGCGCCACCGTCAGGGCCGCCGCCGATCTCGTAGGCGGCGATGTCGACGACGGGGCTCCAGCAGTCGTGATCGCACAGGTGCGCGGACGGAGCCAGGAGAGCGCTGGGCGGGATGTGGAAGAGCTTGCCGAGGTCCGGCCGGTTCAGCGGCTCGCGGGTCGCGGGGTCGGCCTCCAGGCCGATGGTGACGTGGGCGCCAGAGGCGCCGAGCACCGACGATCCCGCCCCTATCCCGAACCTCATCGCGATGTCGTGCGGCCCCCGGGCGCTCGCGCCGAGACGGAACGAGACCGAGGGCAGCCCGCTCACCACGCGGTCCTGGCGTCCGTGCCACAGCCGGCTGATCGCGCCGGTGAGCCCGTAGCAGTTCAGCGCCACCCCACCGGGGGCAACCGGGGGGCAGGGTGCCCCGCCGTATCCCGCCTCGGCCACGAAGAGGGCGCCGCCGGGGCCGAAGGCGAGGCCGCGCGGGTCGTCGAGCTTGTCCATGACGACGGTGACGACCGGGTCGCTTCCGGCCAGGCCGCTCGCGGACAGGGCGAGGGTGAGGGTACCGACGAAGATGGAAGAAGGGTGCTTCACCGTGGACCTCCGTACCCATTGCTCGGGGCGCGTAGAAGGTGCCCGGATGGAGGGCAATGCGCCATGGCAGGCGCCTGATTTGTCTCTGACATCCGTCTGACCTGCCCGTAAGTGCTGGCGCGCTCACGGTGGCGACTCGCTTTGCCGACCCACTGGGGGTTAGAGTGATGCGGGCCCCTCCATGGAAGCCGCTCAATCCCGCCAGACATACCGCTTCGGAGACTTCGAGTTCGACCCGACCTCGGGTGAGCTCCGCAAGGACGGGCTGAAGGTGCGGCTGCAGGAGCAGCCCTTCCAGATCCTCACCCTCCTCCTGAAGCGTCCGGGCGAGGTGGTGACGCGCGAAGAGGTCCGCCAGGCCCTCTGGCCCGGCGACACGTTCGTGGACTTCGACGTCGGCCTCAACAGCGCGGTCAAGCGGCTCCGGGATGCCCTGGGCGATTCCGCCGACAGTCCGCGCTTCGTGGAGACCCTGCCCCGCCGGGGCTACCGCTTCATCGCCGCGCTCGAGGCGCCACCGGGGCTCCCTCCGGCGACGCTCGAGGCGCCGCCGCGCACGGTTCCTCCTCCGCGATCCCGGCTCCGGTCCTGGGGGGCGGCGGCGGTGGCGGTGGCGCTGGTGGCGGGTCTGATCGTGACCGGCACCTGGCCGCGCCTCCGAGGCCAGCTCGCGTCCGCGCCGATCCGGTCCCTGGCCGTGCTGCCCTTCGAGAACCTCACCGGAGATTCGGAGCAGGACTACTTCGTCGACGGCATGACCGATGCCGTGATCACCGACCTCGCCCAGGTCCGCGCCCTGCGCGTGATCTCTCGCACCTCGGTCACGCAGTACAAGCTCGCGAAGAAGGCGCTGCCGCGGATCGCCGAAGAGCTGGGTGTGGATGCGGTGGTCGAGGGCACGGTATCGCGCTCGGGCGACCGTGTGCGCGTCACTGCCCAGTTGATCCAGGCCGCCACCGATCGCCACCTGTGGGCGCAGAGCTACGACCGCGAGGTGCGCGACGTCCTCGGCCTTCAGAGCGAGGTGGCCGCGGCCATCGCCCAGGCCATCCAGGTCAAGCTCCAGCCCGAGGAGAAGCGCCGCATGACCCAGGCGCAGGCGTCGGTCGATCCGGAGGCGTACGACGCCTACCTCAAGGGGCGCTTCTACTGGAGCAAGCGCTCGCCGCAGACCTCGCTGAAGGCGGTCGGCTACTTCCAGCAGGCGATAGAAAAGGATCCGGCCTACGCGCCCGACTATTCCGGGCTCTCCGATACCTACCGTGCGTTCGACGTCCAGGGTCTGGCGCCCCCGCGCGAGTGCATGCCGAAGGCGGAGGCGGCGGCCCGGAAGGCGCTGGCCCTGGACGACACCCTGGCCGAAGCTCACGCTTCGCTCGCGGGCGTCCTCTACCGCTACGACTGGGACTGGGAAGGCGCGGAAAGGGAATTCCGGCTCAGCCTGGAGCTGGAGCCCAGCTACGCGGAAGGCCACCGCGCGTACGCGGTCTACCTGATGACGGTGCGCCGGCACGAGGAGGCGCTCGCGGAGGCGCAGCGCGCCCGGGAGCTGAGCCCGCTCTCCCTCGTCATCAACACGGAGCTGGGACTGGCCCTGGTACGCCTGGGCCGGTACGACGAGGCGATCGAGCAACTCCAGAAGACCCTGGAGATCGATCCGAAATTCGGCCGCGTGTACCAGACGCTGGCCTTCGCGTACGAGGGGAAAGGTGACTGGCCACGGGCGACGGAGGCTCTCCTGACCAGGCCAGGTAGCGGCCAAGGCCGTTCCAATCCCTGGCTGGGTTACGTGTATGGAGTCAGCGGCCGGCGGCGTGAGGCCCTGGAGATAATGGCGCGACTCGAGACGCTCTCCCATGAGCGCTACGTCTCGCCCCAGGGCTTCGCGATCATCCATCTTGGCCTGGGGAACAAGGAGCAGGCCATGGCCTGGCTGGAAAAGGCCTACGACGCGCGCGCGTTCGAGGTCCTCGGCTTCTCGGGTCCGCTTTTCGATCGGCTGAGCGGGGACCCGCAGTTCCAGGACCTCCTGCGGCGGATGAGGCTGCCCACGGCCGACCGCTCCCAGGCCCGCCAGGAGGCGCATTCCGCTCCGAGTGAACCGACCGCGCGCTGAGTCCGGGTCATGCCCTGTGACTCCCGCCACCGTTCATGGGAAGGCGTCCAACGAGGGGGCAGCATGAGCGACGAAAGCATGAAGGCCGAGCTCGACCGTCTCAAGGAGGAGAACGAAAGGCTGAAGGCGCGGCAAAGTCGCGCGGTCAGCTTGAAGGTCAGCGAGAAGGGGGGCCTTTCCGTCTACGGCCTCGGGCGCTTCCCGGTCACCCTCTACAAGGAGCAGTGGACCAAGCTCCTCGACATCGCGGACGACATCCGCGCGTTTCTCAAGGAGAACGACGCACGGCTCAAGTCCAAGGAGTGACCACCCTGAACGCCCCCGTGCCGGCGCTGCTCTACGGCACGGCCTGGAAGGAGGACCGCACCGAAGAGCTCGTGCGCCTGGCCCTGGCCGCGGGATTCCGCGGCATCGACACCGCGAACCAGCGCCGGCACTACGTCGAGACCGCGGTCGGAGCCGCGGTGTCCGCGGTGCTGGGCGACGGCACGATCGCGCGCGCCGATCTGTTCCTGCAGACGAAGTTCACCTCCATCGGTGGGCAGGACCACCGGCTCCCCTACGACGCGGAGGCGGATCCCGCGACGCAGGTCGCGCAATCCTTCCAGAGCTCCCTCGAGCATCTCCGGACGACGTACATCGACTCCTACGTCCTCCACGGTCCCTCCTCGCGCCGTGGCCTGACCGACGAGGACTGGGCGGTCTGGGAGGCGATGGAGGCCTTGCCTCACGACGGCCGCGCGCGTCGGCTCGGCGTCAGCAACGTATCGCTCGAGCAGCTCACGACCCTCCATCGAGGCAGCCGGATCAAGCCCGCGTTCGTGCAGAACCGTTGCTTCGCGATCAACGGCTGGGACCGGGACGTCCGCGCGTTCTGCGCGCGGGAGGGAATCGTCTACCAGGGGTTCTCGCTGCTCACCGCGAACCCGCACGCGCTGGCCTCCCCCGCCGTCCTCGGCGCCGCCCGGCGCACCGGCCGCACCCCGGCCCAGGTGGTCTTCCGCTTCGCGCTCCAGGCCGGCATGCTCCCGCTCACCGGCACCTCCAGCCCCGCGCACATGCGGGAGGACTTGGAGTGCGCCGACTTCAGGCTCGAGCCGGCGGAGGTGCGCGCGATCGAGGAGTGCGGGGTCCGTGGTACTTAGGGCGGAGGGACCAAGGTGCCTGACGACATCTCGGACGAGGAATCGCTTCGCCGCCTGCGCGAGTTCCTGCGCCAGACGCAGCGGCTCCTTGAGCAGATCGACGACCATCCCCGGCGCGTGATACCCGGGCGCCACCACGAACGCATGCACGCGGCCTGGGAGTCGCTCCCGCCCAAGTTCGAGTCGGCCCTGGCCGCGCTCGCCCCCGCCACCACCACCAACGTCGTGCCGACCCTTCGCTTGCGCGGGCTCGTGGGTGCCGAGCTCGTCTTCAAGCTCGAGGTGTTCGCGCATGCGCGCGACCGCTACCTAGACCACGGGGGCCCGAAGAGAGGGAGGTCGCGGGGCCGCCGCTGGTGGTCGCGCTGGCGGCGCCTTCTCGCGCCGACCCTGGACGCGGCGGACGCGATCCTCGGAAGCCTGGGCGCAGTCTTCCCCGGCGTCGAAGCCATCAAGGACTACAAGGACTCCGTCGAGGTCGGGATCGAGCTGGCGAAGAAGTAGGGCCTCGTTCGGCCTGCTTCAGCGCGGCGGGCGCGGCGGCCGTGTCATCAGGTCCTCGATGACGCGGGCCATCTCCGCGGGAGGCATCTTCTCGATCAGATAGCGGTGGCTCTTGCGCGGAGTGGGGAGCCACTCGTTGTAGCCGGACCGCCCGAAGACGTGCATCAGCGCGAGTCCCGTCTCGGACTCGGTCCAGTAGGCGGCGGGCCCGCGCACCGCGTAGAGCACGGCCGTCTGATCCCAGCTCTCGCGGTTCTCCAGCCCATTGAAATGAAGATAGGCGGCGCGCACCGGGCTTGCTTCGGGTGCCGCCCGGAGCCGCCTTCCGGTGTGGATGCGCGTGCCGATCTCGAAGCCGGAGAAGACGACCGGCGTCGGCCAGTCGCTCAGGACGCGGAGCGAGGCCAGGGTGTCGACGCGCAGGTTGTATTCGCCGTCCCCGTCGCGGAAGCGCCCGTCCGGGAACTTCCCGCCCATGCAGACCCAGAGGCGGACCTTGCGCCGGACGAGCGCCTCGCCGCTCTCGGAGCTGATCGCGTCGGGCGGAGTGTCGAGGAGGCTCCGGAGGTTGCTGAGGAAGCCGACGGAGACGATCACCACGCTCGCGTCCGGCTGCGCGGCCAGGACCTTGCGGTAGAGGAGCGCGGCGTCGGGGGCGTCGCTGCTCTTCGCGAGGCGGTGTGGGAAGGACTTCCCCACCGCCTCCGCGTACTTCGAATCCGTCCTCTCGCCCGTGTCCTCGGGGTAGCCGACCTGCAGTCCACGCTGATAGCCGATCGGGATGTCCGGCCGGCCGTACCAGGTGTTGATCGCGTCGACGCAGGGCCCCACGTGCTCGTTGCGCGAGGAGATGCCTACGGCCAGGATCTCCGCCTCGCCCTGGTCGGCCAGGGCGTGGAGGATGGCGAGGGCCCCCACGTCGTCCACGTCGCCCGCCATGTCGGTGTCGAAGATGACGTGGGCGGGGGCATCCGCGGCCGCGGAGAGATTCGGCATGAAGGAGAGCAGCCCCGCGACCAGCCACCCGATGCCGCGCCGCCGGATCATGCTTCGGTCGCTCCGCTCAGCAGCCCCTTCAGGTCCTTGATTCCGACGCCGGGACCGCTCGGCACCGTCATCCTGCCGTCCTTCACCGTGATGGGAGGGTCGAGCCAGCTCCCGTAGACGCCGAGCCCGAGCTTGTATTCCTGATAGCGGCCGATGTCGGGGACGCAGGAGGCGAAGTGCAGCATGTACACATGCAGGTCGGGTTGGACGATGTCGACCCCGCGGTTGGCGATCGTCCAGCGGAAGCGCCAGTCGCTGAACTCCTGCTCGCCGGCGGCGACGGGGATGGTGAGGGCATCGGCCACCACCTTGGTGTCCTCCAGGTGATCGAACGGGCACGGTTCCTCGAAGTACACGGCCTGGATCTCTTCGAGCATCCGTCCCACGCGGATCGCCTGCGGCGGGTCGTAGGAGCTGTTGGCGTCGGCGTGGATGTCGATCGCGGGCCCGAGGGTCTTCCGAGCCAGGGGGATGAGCGTCTCCGTCCGTCCCGGGCTCGCGTCCGCGTTGCGGCTCATGCGTCCGCCCACCCGGAACTTCACCGCCCGGGCGCCCGACTCGTCGAGGAGCTTGCGCAGGTACTCGACCTCCGCCTCCGGAGTCGTGTCGCGGCGGCCGCTGGCGACGTAGCACGCGACTTCGTTCCTCGCGATGTCTCCCAGGAGTGCGCCCATGGGCTTGTTGGCGATCCGGCCAAGCATGTCCAGGATCGCGAACTCCACCCAGGCCTGCGGGCACCAGAGGGCCAGCCCCTGGAGCTTGTAGTTGTCCTTCCAGCGGTAGAGCTCCCAGAGAAGGCTCTCCAGGTCGCGCGCGTCCTTGCCGACGAAGAAAGGCAGGACGAGCTGCTTGAGGATCTTGTCGAGGTAGTCCCCTCGCGGCGGGTTGACGACGGACACGCCTTCCGCGCCGTCCTTCGAGCGCACGTGCACGAAGTACTCGTCCTCCTTCTTCAGGAAGCGGAGCGAGTCCACGATCACCGGCGACGTGAAGCTCTCGCGCCGGAGGACCGGAGCCGTCGCCGCGCGGTCCAGATCGCTGGCCTCGGGGCCTGACGTCGCGCTCGCGCGCGGTTTCGTGTCCGCGTACGCGGCGGTCAGACCGGCCACTCCCGAACCGAGGGCCCCGCCCAGGAAGCGTCGCCGGCCAGCCCGCATGTTTCCCTCCCGAAGTGGCCGCTAATTTAGCTCATGGATGAAAAATCGGCGGACCCATTGACTGGCCCGCCGTGCGCGTTATGTTCGATTCAAGCAATTGAACTACGGTCTGACCCAGGAGGTGAGCATGATTCTTTTCATGATCGCTTCGGCGCGGCGTGCCCGCCTCCTTCTGCGTGTCCTGGCCGTCCTGGCCGCGGCCTCGCTCGCCACCGGCCAGGAATTCCGCGGCACCATCCTCGGCCGGGTCACCGATCCCGCGGGAGCCGCCCTTCCCGGGGCCGGCGTCACCGTGATCAACGAAGCCACCGGTGTCGGCTGGCAGTCCGTGACCGAGTCCGACGGTGTGTATGCCGCCCGATTCCTGGTGCCCGGCACCTATCGCGTCCAGGTAGAGATGCCCGGCTTCAGCAGGTTCGTCCAGTCGGGGATCAGGCTGGCCATCGGCCAGAACGCGACCCTGAACGTCCAGCTCAAGCTCGGCAACATGAGCGAGACGGTCGAGGTCACGGGCCAGGCTTCCCTGCTCGATACCACCAGCGGCGGCCTCGGCCAGGTCATCGATCGCGAGGTGGTGGAGGACATGCCGCTCAACGGCCGCATGGTCTTCATGCTGAACCGCCTGGCCGGAGGCGTGAACTGGCAGGTCCCGACCTTCGGGGCCACGGGGACCTCGGGCCTGCGCCCCTTCGACAACCAGGGCGGCTCCGCCTGGTCGCTCAACGGCGGGCGCCTCGCCACCAACGAGTTCCTCCTCGACGGCGCGCCCGACAGCACGCGCGGCCGCTACAACTTCTCGCCCCCGGTGGACGCCGTCGAAGAGTTCAAGATCCAGACCAACACCTACGACGCCCAATACGGCCGGACCGGAGGGGGCGTCGTCAACATCGCGCTCAAGACCGGCGCCAACGACCTGCACGGCTGGGTCTGGAACTTCATGAAGAACGAGCGCCTCAACGC
>QHVP01000536.1 GCA_003222295.1 Acidobacteriota bacterium
CGTACGCGGGGAAGTGGTCGTGGTCAGCGCCAGCAAGTCGGAGACCCAGCTCATCAATGCGCCCGCCACCATCACCGTCCTGAGCAGCGATGTCATCGAGACCTCGCCCGCGCAGAACTTCGGTGACCTGCTCCGCGGCGTGCCCGGACTCAACATCATCCAGACCTCCGCCCGCGACATCAACATCACGAGCCGGGCCAGCACCTCGACGCTGTCCAATTCCCAGCTCGCGCTGCTCGACGGCCGGTCCATCTACCTCGACTTCTTCGGGATGATCCTGTGGGACTTCGTGCCCACGAATCCCGAGCAGATCAAGCAGATCGAGGTGGTGCGCGGTCCCGCTTCCGCCATCTGGGGAGCCAACGCTCTGACCGGCGTCATCAACATCATCACCAAGTCTCCGCGCGAGTCGCCGGGCACGACCGTCACCCTCACCGGGGGCGGCTTCGGCCGCGACGCGGGATCGCTTCGCGGGGAGGGCCTCGGCTCGCAGTGGGGTGGCAACGTGACGCACGCGGGGGCACCCAACGACGTCTGGTCGTATCGGGTGACCGGCGGTTACTTCAAGTCCGATGCCTTCGCGCGCCCGACGGGGTTCGTACCGGGGGTGATCAGTGGGACCACCTGCACGAGGGTGCCCCATCCCTTCGACTCGACGCTGCTCACCGGCTGCGGCCTGTACCCGCCGGACCGTGACCCTCTACGCCCCGGGGAGACGGCGTTCGGCAACCGGGGGACGAGCCAGCCCAAGTTCGAGGGCCGCCTGGACCAGGAGCTCGGCAACGGCGGCCATCTCACCTACAGCGGCGGCTACGCGGGGACACAGGGGCTCGTCCACACCGGGATCGGCCCCTTCAGCCTGCAGAGCGGATCGAGCCTCTCCTTCGGCCGTGTCGCCTACGCGAAGAGCGGGCTCAAGGTGGCCGCGTTCGGGAACTTCCTCGACGGCAAGGCGCCGAACCTGCTCTCGACGGATGCCCTGACCGGCAAGCCCCTGCAGTTCAATTTCAAGACCCAGACCTACGACTTCGAGGTGGGGAACACGAACGTCCTCGGAGGGAACAACATCGTCACCTACGGCGGCAACGCGCGGCGCAACAACTTCGACATCAACATCGCGCCCCTGGCCGGTGGCCGCAACGAGTTCGGCGCCTACCTCCAGGACGAGCTGTTCTTCGGCCAGTTCCGCTTCAGCGTGGGCGGCCGCGTCGACAAGTTCGGCAACATCGACAAGGCGGTGTTCTCACCCCGCGTCACCGCGATGTTCAAGCCTGAGCAGGCGCACGCGTTCCGGGTGTCGTACAACAAGGCCTTCCGCGCGCCCTCCGCGATCAACAACTACCTCGACGTCTTCACCGTGGTCGCCCTGTTCCCGCTGGCCGCGGTCGATCCCCGGCTGGGGGCGGCCACCCTCCCCATCGTGGCCCATTCGGTCGGGAGCAACGTCCCCCAGATTGGGGAGCCCAACGGCCACTCGCTCAAGGAGCAGCAGCTCACCGCCTACGAGGCCGGATACACCGGCACGTTCTTCGGCAAGACGACCCTCGGCCTCGCGTACTACATCAACGACACAAGCGCTACTCGGCGGCCAATCCCCCCAGGGGTTGGCCCTTTCCTCCCGTCGTCCTGGAGGTGCTCGCCCAGCGCGGCATCTGCCTCCCCGCGGAATTCACGTACCTGAACCTCGGCAAGGTGAGGAACAAGGGGTTCGAAGTCTCGCTCGACCACTCCGTGAGCCGGGGGGTGAACGCCTTCACGAACTACTCGTGGCAGGGCGATCCGGAGACCCGCGACAGCCGGACGCCCGCTTCCGAGCTGGCCATGCCTCCGCACCACCGCTTCAACGCCGGCGTGAACGTCAACCAGCGGCGCTTCCTGGGCAGCGCGTCCGTGAACTACACCTCGAAGGCCTTCTGGACGGACGTGCTCAGCGAGCCCTACCACGGCTACACGGACGCCTTCACGATGGTCAACGGCACCGTCGGGTGGAAGTGGCTCAACGGGAAGCTGATCACTTCGCTCAAGGGCACGAACCTGCTCAACGACGACAACTCGCAGGGCGGCATCCAGCAGCACATCTTCGGGGACATCATCACGCGGACGGTGGTGGGCGAGGTCCGCTACAGCTTCTGAGTCCCGAGGGGCGGGAGTGACTCCGCTCACGCCCGCTCTCCGCGGGCCGCGCAGGCGGACCCATCGTGGCCGCCGCTCTGGCGAGACTGCGCGTGGTGCCCGAGCGCCCAACGGACCTCGACGGCCGTGTCCGCCTCGTCTGGAAGGCGGTGACCTGGATCCAGCGAGGGAAGGTCGATCCCGCTCTCGGCCTGCTGGAGACGCTCGACGGGCCTGATCTCGATGAATGGTCCGCGGCCGTGCTCCGCGGCACCGAGCGGCTACGCGAGGCCGAGGCGCTCCTCACACGCGCCGTGTCGCTCGAGGAAGAAGGGGACCCGGAAGCCGCGTCGATCCACTGGGCGCAGGCGGCGCTGGCCTGCCGCGACGCCCTCGGCGACGTTGCCCTGGGGCTCACGCATCGGACCGGCAACATGGTGCTCTGCCTTCCCGATCCGTGGCTCCACGTCGTCGACGGCTTCCAGGAGCATCTCGACTCCGAGCGCCGCCGCCATCCGGGGGACGTCGCTGGCCGGCCGGCATCGGGCGTGGTTCAATCCGGCGTGCTCGGAGCGATGCCGCGGGGGAGGAAGACGGCATGACGACTCCGACGGACGTGGCCGTGCTCCTGCGCGCGTTGGAGGCCATGCCGGCGGACCTTCAGGCGGCGGCTGAGCAGATGAGCGAAGCGGCCGCGCGCACCCCTCCCGCGGACGGCGGCTTCTGCCTGGTCGAGCAGGCCTGGCACCTCGCCGACCTCGAGCGCGAGGGATACGGCGAACGGATCCGGCGCCTCCTTGCGGAGGAGGATCCGGAGCTCCCCGACTTCGACGGGACCCGCGTGGCCGCGGCGAGGAACTATCGCGCGAGATCGCTGGCCGCGGGGATCGCGGCCTTCCGGGCGGCGCGCACGGCCAACCTGGCCGTTCTGGGTTCGGTGCCGTCGCGGGCATGGGAGCGTGGCGGGCGGCAGGCGGGCGTCGGCGCCATCACCCTGCGCGACGTGCCGCGCATGATGCGCGAGCACGACGACGGGCATCGGGCGGAGATCGTGGCGCTCCTCGCGGGCCGGCCGCTTCCCCCCGAGTCGGTCTCGGCCTAGGCCACCTCAAGTAATCCTTGAAGCGACTGGTTCCGGAACGAGTCATCCACTGTCTCGGAGGTGGTCTTGCGGCTCAGGTTGCCCTCGCCACGGAAATGATTGTACTCAAATCGCGTACAATGAGATCCTCGCCAGAGCGTCCTGCGGGGCGCGACCTTCGCCTTGAGCCCCCTACTTCTTCGGCCGGTCGAGCTCGGCGAGGAGCGCGTCGAGGTGGCGGTCGATGGCCTGGCGCGACGCGGCGTAGTCCTCGCTCGGCCCGGGCACGTCCGCCCAGGACTCCGGCCGCGATCCCGGCGCGACCTTCGAGATGTCGCACCCGAACGTCACGACGCGCGCGGCGCCGGCGACGTCCGCAGCGGTGACCTGTTCCGGCCGCGACGGCAGGGCCGCCAGCCCTTCCGCGGCGAGCCCCTTGACCGCGCTCTCCGAGAGCTGCTCCTGGGGACTCGTCCCCTTGGCCACCGCACGGTAGGGGAGCTTCCGTTCCTTCGCCCTTTGATTGAAGTGGGCGGCCGCCATCACGCTCTTCGCCGCGCCGTGCTCGCACACGAAGAGGACGACTTTCTTGCCGTCGGAAGCGACCGGCTCTTCAGACGGGACGGGCCCGGCGAGCATGAGGAGGGCGGCGGCGACCGTCGCGTGGATCAACATGGGGGACATCGTACGCCATGAATACCGGACGGCCGAGCGCAAGGCAAGGTGGCAAGCAGCGAGGAGCCGATTCATTCGGCGACGAGCGGCAGGGGGTAGGCCGAAGGCCGCAGGGGGGTGCGTTCACCGAGAGTGGAGCACCCCCCTGATCTACTAGAACAGCGTATAGATGAACGGCGCCACCGCGGAGCCCGACGTGAACACCACGAGCAGGCCGAGCAGGGCGAGCATCACCACGATGGGGCCGAGCCACCACTTCTTGCGCACGCGCATGAACGACCACAGCTCGCCGATGATGCCCAGCTTCTCGCGCGACTCCTCGAATGCCATTGCGGGCCCCTTCATGCTGGGGGGCGCTGCGCCGCGCCCCCCAGACCCCCCGCGCGAGCGCCGGGAGTGAATCCCGTCGCCCGCGCCGTCCGTGATCGATCGCG
>QHVP01000538.1 GCA_003222295.1 Acidobacteriota bacterium
ATCCGTCCCGAGACGGATAGGGAGCTCCGAACCCCCATTCTCCCTTCGCGCGATGTCCCGAAATACGTGAAGCGCGCGGTCTCGCGCCGCAACGACGGGCAGTGTGCGTTCGTTGCCCCCGACGGACGGCGTTGCACGGAGCGGACCTTCCTGGAGTTCCACCACCGGCAGCCCTATGCCCAGGGGGGACCGGCCACGGTCGAGAACATCTCGCTCCGCTGCCGGCGCCACAATCAATACGAGGCGGAGGTGATCTTCGGCACGCGGGCTCCCGGTGTTGCCCACGGGCCAGGAACAGCGCGCGCGACGCTGGTGTGAGGCGGCCTGCCAGTCCTCAGTGCCAGCGCGACCACTCGATCGCGCGCGCGGCGAAGAACGTCCGCGCTACCGCCGATCGCGCACGGCCTGCCGCGTCTCCCGCTCGATGTCCTTGCGCTTGATCGACTCGCGCTTGTCGTGGGATTTCTTGCCGCGGGCCAGCCCGATCTCGACCTTGATGCGGCCGTTCTTGAAGTACGCCTGTAGCGGCACGATCGTGTAGCCCCTCTCCGTCGCCTTGCCCCCGAGCTTGCCGATCTCGCGGCGGTGGAGGAGCAGCTTGCGGTCGCGGCCCTCGAAGTGGTTCTGGATGTTGCCGTGGCTGTAGGGGCCGATGCGGCAGCCCACGAGCCACAGCTCCCCCCCGCGCAGCTCCACGAAGGAGTCGCGGAAGTTCAGCCCGCCTTCGCGGATCGACTTCACCTCCGAGCCCACGAGGGCGATGCCCGCCTCCGCGCGCTCGAAGATCTCGTAGTTGAAGAATGCCTTGCGGTTGGTGGCGATCACCTTCCGGCTCTCGTCGGCCTCGGGGCGCGTCATGACGCGGCCTCAGTCGAACCGGAGAACGGACTTGATGTCGGAGGGTCCACGCTCGAAGGCCTGCCGCGCGTCCTGCGGAGGCACGCGGCGCGTGATCATCCGCTCCAACCAGCCGGGAAACCGGACCTGCGCGGTCGCGAGGTCCCGCGCGGCCGCCTCGAAATGGCGGAGGGCGGCGTTCACAGTCCCCAGCACCACCCTGTTACCCAGGACCATCGACTGGTTGAAGGCGGCGACGTCGACCTGCGTCTTCTTCTCGCCCGCGGTGACGCTGCCCAGGATGCACAGGCCGTTGAGGCCGAGCACGGTGATGGCCGGCATGACCATCGACGCCGCGCCGGTCGACTCGAAGACGAGGTCGATCGGACCCACGAGCGCGGGGATCCGGTCGACGGGCGTCGCGTCCGTGCTCACGTAGCGCATGCCCGCGTCCTCGGCCAGCCGCGCTCCGGGGCGGTCGGGCGTGCCGCGCGAGGCCAGCGTGACCCGCAAGCCGCGCAGGGTGAGGACGAGGCCGGCGAGGAGGCCGATCGGCCCCGCCCCCAATACGAGCGCGTGGCCCGGCTCGTAGACCAGCCGCTGCTGGAAGCGCAGGGCCTGCTCGATGCCCTTCTCGATGAAGCTGAGCGGCTCGACCAGGACCGCGATGGGGCGCATCGAGGGCGGGACGCGCACGAGGTAGTGCGGCGACTCCGCGTAGAGGTCGGACATGAAACCGTGCAGGCCCTTGATCCCGCGCTCGAGGTAGTGGCCGCTGAGGCACATGTCCTGCTGGCCCTCGACGCAGGCGCGGCAGCGCTCGGGACAGGGCCGCCGGACGGTCGCCACCACGAGGTCACCGCGGCCGAGCGCTGCGCCCGGCGGTGCCTTCTCGACCACTCCGAGGTTCTCGTGCCCGAGGATCAGGTACGGGCTGCCCGGAGGCGCGTCGCCGAACTGGGCGGCCTCGATGTCGACGTCCGTGCCGCAGATGCCGGTCTCGAGCACGCGGACGAGGGCCTGCCGTTCATCGCCCTCTGGCTCGGGGATGTCGTCGCGGACGGTCAGGCTGTGGGCGCGGCCGGGAACGACGGTGACGGCACGCATCGGGAAGTCGATTTCATCACAAAAGCGGACGGCGGAGTGACGGAGCTAGCGCCCGTGCTTGTCGAGCTCGCCCGGCACGGCGCGTTCGACGCGATCCCACGCGTCGCGCGCGGCCGGGCGCGCCTTGTCCCAGCCGAGCCTCGCGCCGAGCTTGCCCGTCTCCCAGCCGCGCCGGAGGTCGGGCTCGACGTCGTCGAACTTGAGGCCGCGATAGCGGCTGAACGACTCCCAGCCGTACTGATACGCCGGCCGGAAGTCGTCGTAGGTGCCCGAGCTCGCGTACGGACGCGACCCGTAGTTCCGGCGCCAGTACTCGTCCTCGACCGTCGGGTTCACCGCTTCCGCGGCGCCCTTGCCGGCGAGTCCGCCCGCGACGGCACCCACGGCTCCGCCGACCGCCGCGCCGACGGGTCCGCCGACAACCGCACCGACGGCGGCGCCCGCCGCTCCACCGCCCGCCGCACCGGTGCCAACGCCGACGGGATGGGCGCCGGGGGCGCCGGTCAAGGGATCACGATTCGCGTCGGCCGGCTTGTTCGGGTCAGCCATTCGAGGGCCTCCTTCGGTTGGTACGTTCACGTGACCACAAGCAAGGACTGCGCCACTTGCGTCAGGAGGTGATGGCGGGCGTTGACGGTAGACTCCACGCCCATGATCCGGTCCTGGAAGGACATGGCGGGTGTGGCCGCCGTCGTCGTCCT
The DNA here is from genome assembly GCA_003222295.1 of Acidobacteriota bacterium. Taxonomy (GTDB): domain Bacteria; phylum Acidobacteriota; class Vicinamibacteria; order Fen-336; family Fen-336; genus AA29. The sequence continues at coordinate 2,646 of QHVP01000538.1, forward strand.
GTCCGTCATGGCCGCGGTGGGCCTGACGCGGTTGGGGCCGCCCCCCGCCGCCGACGTGGCCCGCGGTAGCGAGGA
>QHVP01000539.1 GCA_003222295.1 Acidobacteriota bacterium
AGCATGGCCACCGGGATGTGCGCCGTCTCGTCGTCCACGCGCAGGAGCTTCAGCACTTCCCAGCCGTCCATCTGCGGCATCATGATGTCGAGGAGCACGAGGTCGGGTTTCTCGATCTGCGCGGCGGTGAGGGCGTCGTGGCCGTTCGACGCCGTCACGACGTCGTAGCCCTTCTCCTTCAGCACCAGCTCCAGGAAGTGCAGGATGTCGTCCTCGTCGTCCACCACCAGGATCCGATGAGGGCTCTCAGGTCGAACGGCTTGCTCAGGTAGCGCTTGGCGCCCAGGGCCAGGCCGCGGCGGACGTCACTGTCGTCGCCGCGCGCGGTGAGCACCAGGACGGGGATGGTGGACGTCGCCTGGTCGCGAGCCAGGGCCTCCAGGACCTCGAAGCCGCTCATCTCCGGCATCATGATGTCGAGGATCACGAGATCGGGTCTCTTCCGTGCGATCAGCTCCAGGGCCTGGCGCCCGTCATGGGCGACCTGCGTGCGCAGCCCTTCCGAGCGGAGCGTATCCCGGATCAGCTCCGCCGTGTCGTGCTCGTCGTCCACGACCAGGACCGTGGGCTCCGGCTCGCCCTGCCCGTCCAGCAGCCTCTGCACCGCCCGGACCACGGCCGCGCGGTCCACCGGCTTCACCAGGTAGTCGGCCGCCCCCATGGTGAGACCCTTCACCGCGTCGTTCATGATCGAGATGACCAGCACGGGGATGCGGGCGGTGGCCGGATCGCGCTTGAGCACCTGGAGCAGCTCCAGGCCGCTCTGGTCGGGCAGGAGCAGGTCCAGCAGGATCACGTCGGGATGGCGGTCGGCGGCCAGGGAGGCGCCTTCCGCGCCCGTGCTGGCGGAGAGGACGGCCAGGCCTTCCTCTTCCAGATACGACCGGATGGTGCGCACCATGTCGGGGTCGTCGTCCACGACGAGCACGAGCCCCTCTTCCGCGCGATCGGCGAGACGGCTGGCCGGCGGCGCGGCGTCCGTGCGGTCCACCACCGGCAGGCGGAAATGGAAGGCGGTGCCCTTGCCCTCCCGGCTCTCCACCTCGATCGACGAATCGTGGGCCTCCAGGATGCTCTTCACGATGGCGAGACCGAGGCCGACGCCGCCGAAACGGCGCGTGCTGGAAGTGTCCACCTGGTGGAACCGGTTGAAGATGCGTGCGAGCTGATCGGGCGGGATCCCGATGCCGGTGTCCGCCACCGTGATCTCCGCGCCCGGCCGCGCGCCGAGGGCGCGGCTCGCGGAGACGGTGATGCGCCCGCCCTCCGGCGTGAACTTGATCGCGTTGATGACCAGGTTCTCGAGCACGGCGGAGAGCTTCTCGCGGTCGGCGATCACGCTGGGCAGGGCGGGGTCGATGCCCGTCTGCAGGGTCAGGCCCTTCTTCTCCAGCTCCGACCGCACGGTGGTGTGGATCTGCTCCACCAGCGGCGCCAGCGGGAAGGGCTGGATGTTGAGGACGATCCGGCCGACGTCCATGCGCGAGAAGTCGAGCAGCGCGTTGATCGACTTGGACAGCCGTTCCAGGTTGCGCTGCACGACGACGAGCCCCTTCTCCTGCTTGTCCGTGATGGCGCCGAGCTTCCGCTCGAGGATGTAGTCGGTGTACCCCTTGATCGCGGTCAGGGGCGTGCGCAGCTCGTGGCTCACGTTGGCCAGGAGGTCCGACTTCATCCGGTCCAGCTCCTTGAGCTCCTCGTTGACGGAACCGAGCTTCTTGTTCGACTCCTCGAGCTGCTCCACGTTGTGCTTGAGCTGCTCCGTCATGTCGTTGAAGCTCTCGGCCAGGATCTGCAGCTCGTCGTTCGAGCGGATGTCGAGCCGGCGGTCGAAGTGGCCCCGGGCGATCTCCTTGACCCCCGCCGTCAGCTCCTTGAGCGGCTTGGTGATCCGGGTGGCCAGGGCCACGGCCACGATCAGCGAGATGCCGATGGAGACGAAGGTCAGCCCGCCCGTGGCCCAGACGAGGTGCCGGATATCCGAGTGCAACCTTCCGTACGAGACCTGATAGACGACGGACAGGCGGGGGCCGGCACCGTCCTGGTCGTAGGGCGCGAAGATCTCCAGCGTCTGCTCGCCGCGGGCGTTGCGCCCGTGGAGGACGGCGTCCGCGTGGCTGGCCGCCGCCGCCAGCCGCTCCGGCTCCGCGAGGAGCGGCGGCGTCAGCGGCGCCGGGGCGCGGCCGACCTGGTCGAGCTCGGCGGAGTCGAAGAGCACCTGCCCGTAGTCGTTGACGATGAGTATCTTCGCGACGTCGCGGTCCATGGCCAGCAGGCCGCGAACGATCTCACGGAACTTGGGAAAGTCGTACGCGCGGAAGCTCAGGAAGGCGGAGGCGATCGGGACCCGCGTGAGGCGCGCGAACGAGACGGCGTCCTGCTCGATCCCTTTGCGCAGCTCCTGCCACTTGATGAGGATCATGTAGACGCCGTTGAAGACGAGGAGGGCCACGATCACGGAGGAAAGGGCCAGCGCCGTGCGGGTCTTGAGGCTGCGGAGCCGGAGGGCCATGTCAGGGACCCGCTTCGGAAGGACCGTCCGCGCAGGGAGGTACCGGGCGGTTCCCGCGGCGGTGAAACGATGATAGCCCACGGCGGGGAGGCCGACAATGCGCACAAAGCACGTGGCCCGGACTAGAATGGCCGGTCCGCCACACGAGGAGAGACAAGCAAGCATGATCGAGCGCATGAAGGAGATCCGGCGCCGCCGGAAGCGTAAGGAGAAGGCCAAGAAGGCCCGCAAGAAGGCGGCCATCGCCGCCGCCAAGAAGCCCGCGCCGAAGACGAAGGGGACTCTTTCCTAGCGCGCCCAGCGCGCGGCCGCGAACAGGACCGCCACCAGGGCCAACGTGAGCACCGTCGACCACACCAGCCATTGCCGCAGGCGCGCCGCCTCCCGGTCCGTCCAGGGAATCTCGATCCGCCGGCGCGTCTCCGGCCGTCCCGTGATCTCGACTTCGTACGCGCGGACGTCCCCGGAGACGGCGTCTGTGGCGCGGGCGCGGATCACGCGCCCGCAGGCGGGGCAGCGCAGGGCCCAGGCCTCGGGGCTGCGGTCGATGGCCGCCTGGCAACCGGGACACGGGAAGGGCACGGGAAAGTATAGAAGGGAGCGACTCCGATGAGACGACGGGGACCCGTGCGCGCCTGGCTGGGCGCGCTGGCCGTGGCCTTGCCCCTGGCGTCCTTGGCGGGAGCGGCGGAGCGCCGGCCGCGCATCCTCCTCTCCGACGACGACGGGATCGCCGCCGCCGGCCTGCTCGCCGTCTATGCGGAGC
>QHVP01000540.1:0-1374 GCA_003222295.1 Acidobacteriota bacterium
CAGCTCCTGGCGCTTCACCTCCGGGCAGTCGTACGTGGTGGTGGACCCCGGCGACTGCCCGGAGGTGAAGCGCCAGGAGCTGGTGACGGACGAGCGTTACCGCCAGCTCCGCGAGAAGTTCCCCCGCCTGCGCGCCTCCATGGGCGCGGAGGCGATCAAGGAGCTCCTGCGCCGGGTGGACGTGGAGAAGGACGCGGTCGAGCTGCGCGACAAGATGCGCACGGAGACCTCGGTCCAGAAGAAGATCAAGTACGCCAAGCGCCTCAAGGTCGTGGAGGCGTTCCGCAAGTCGGGCAACAAGCCGGAGTGGATGATCCTGGACGTCATCCCGGTCATCCCGCCGGAGCTGCGTCCCCTCGTCCCGCTGGATGGCGGCCGCTTCGCGACCTCCGACCTGAACGACCTCTACCGCCGCGTCATCAACCGCAACAACCGCCTGAAGAAGCTCATCGAGCTGCGCGCGCCCGACGTCATCGTGCGCAACGAGAAGCGCATGCTCCAGGAAGCGGTGGACGCGCTGTTCGACAACGGCCGCCGCGGCCGCGTGCTGCGCGGAGCCAACAACCGTCCCCTGAAGTCGCTCTCCGACACCCTCAAGGGCAAGCAGGGCCGGTTCCGCCAGAACCTGCTCGGCAAGCGCGTGGACTACTCGGGCCGCTCCGTCATCGTGGTCGGCCCCGAGCTCAAGCTCCACCAGTGCGGCCTGCCCAAGAAGATGGCGCTGGAGCTGTTCAAGCCCTTCATCTACTCGAAGCTGGAGAAGGAAGGGCTGGTCACCACCATCAAGGCGGCCAAGGAGATGGTGGAGCAGCAGCGTCCGGAGGTCTGGGACTTCCTGGAGGACGTCATCCGCGAGCACCCGGTGCTCCTGAACCGCGCCCCCACGCTGCACCGCCTGGGCATCCAGGCCTTCGAGCCGATCCTGGTCGAGGGCAAGGCCATCAAGATCCACCCCCTCGTCTGCACGGCCTTCAACGCCGACTTCGACGGGGACCAGATGGCCGTGCACGTGCCGCTGAGCCCGGAGGCGCAGATCGAGGCCTCGGTGCTGATGCTGTCGTCCAACAACATCCTGTCCCCGGCGTCGGGGCAGCCCATCGCGGTGCCCTCGCAGGACATCGTGCTCGGCTGCTACTACCTCACCAAGGAGAAGAAGGGCACCAAGGGCGAAGGGCGCGCGTTCGCGGGCATGAACGACGTGATCCTGGCCCTGGAGCACGGTGAAGTGGAGACGCTGACCCCGGTCCGCCTCATGTACACGGGCGAGCTGATCGACCTCACCACCGTCTACGACGACCAAGACGTGATCCACACCGAGGTCCAGAACGTCAAGAACCAGATCATCAACACGACGGTGGGACGCGTCGTCCTCAA
>QHVP01000540.1:1597-2199 GCA_003222295.1 Acidobacteriota bacterium
CGCCATCTGGTCCAACGTCACCGAGAAGGTCGCGGACGCGATGTTCAAGGAGATGGAGAAGACGGACCAGGAGGGCAAGGAGTTCAACCCGATCTACATCATGGCGGACTCCGGAGCCCGAGGGTCCAAGCAGCAGATCCGCCAGCTCGCCGGCATGCGCGGCCTCATGGCGCGTCCGTCGGGCGAGATCATCGAGAACCCGATCACCTCGAACTTCCGCGAAGGCCTCACCGTGCTGCAGTACTTCATCTCCACGCACGGCGCCCGCAAGGGCCTGGCCGACACCGCGCTGAAGACGGCGGACTCGGGTTACCTCACGCGGCGCCTGGTGGACGTGAGCCAGGACGTGATCATCTCCGAGCACGACTGCACCACCGTGGACGGCATCGACATCCGTCCCATCATCGAGTCGGGCGAGGTCATCGAGCCCCTGCGCGACCGCATCGTCGGCCGGGTGTCGCTGGAGAACATCAAGGACCCGTTCGGTGGCAGCGTCATCGTGCGCATCAACGACGAGATCACCGAGGAGACGGCGGGGGCCATCCAGGCCAGCGGCATCGAGAAGGTGCGCATCCGCAGCGTGCTCACCTGCGAGGCCAAGC
>QHVP01000540.1:2206-4066 GCA_003222295.1 Acidobacteriota bacterium
ACCGGCAAGCTGGTGGAGATGGGGATGGCGGTGGGCGTCATCGCCGCCCAGTCCATCGGCGAGCCGGGCACGCAGCTCACCATGCGGACGTTCCACATCGGCGGCACCGCGTCCCACCGCACGGAGCAGACCACGCTGGAGGCCAAGAACTCCGGCCGCGTCAAGTTCCACAACGTCAACACCGTCAAGAGCAAGAAGGGCGACCTCGTCGTCATGAACCGGTCGGGGGCGCTCATCATCCAGGACCAGAAGGGCCGCGAGCGGGAGCGCCACGCCGTGGTGTACGGCGCCCAGCTCAAGGTCAAGGACGGGCAGGACGTCAAGCAGGGACAGCTCCTGGTGGAGTGGGATCCCTACTCGTTCACGATCCTCACCGAGGAGGGCGGCCAGGCCAGCTTCCGCGACGTGGTCGAGGGCCAGACCCTGCACGAGCAGGTGGACGAGAACACCGGGATGTCGGCGTCCGTCATCATGGAGACCTCGGACGAGAAGAAGCAGCCGCGCATCGAGATCCGCGACGACAAGGGGAAGAGCCAGCGCAAGTACCTCCTGCCGTCGGGAGCGCACCTCATGGTCGAGGACGGGGCCACCGTGGCCCCGGGGGACATCCTGGCCAAGATCCCGCGTGCGGAGGCCAGGACCAAGGACATCACGGGCGGTCTCCCGCGCGTGGTGGAGCTGTTCGAGGCCCAGCGTCCGAAGGAGCCGGCCGTCATCACGGAGATCGACGGAGCGGTGAAGTACGGCGACATCGCCAAGCAGCACCGGAAGATCTTCGTGACCGGCGACGACAACGACCAGCGCGAGTACCAGCTCCCGCGCGGCGCGCACATCAACGTGCAGGAAGCGGAGCGGGTCAAGGCGGGCGAGCCGCTGATGGACGGCCCCATCGATCCGCACGACATCCTGCGCGTGCGCGGCGAGAAGGAGCTGCAGCGGTACCTGGTGGACGAGATCCAGGAGGTCTACCGCCTGCAGGGCGTGAACATCAACGACAAGCACATCGAGGTGATCGTCCGGCAGATGATGCGCTGGGTGAAGGTGGAGGACGTGGGGGACAGCGAGTTCCTCATCGACGAGGTGGTGGACAAGTTCCGCTTCATGGCCTCGAACAACACCCTGACCGACGGCGGCAAGAAGCCGGCCTCCGGTCGGCCCCTGCTGCTGGGGATCACGAAGGCCTCACTGTCCACCGACTCGTTCATCTCCGCCGCCTCGTTCCAGGAGACGACGCGCGTCCTCACCGAGGCCGCGATCTCGGGCAAGGTCGACTACCTGCGCGGCCTGAAGGAGAACGTGATCATGGGCCGCCTGATCCCGGCGGGGACGGGCATGGAGTTCTATCGCCGGATCAAGATCCCGGAGGAGGTCATCGAGCGGCCGGCCGGGGGCCTGGAAGGCGAGTACGTGGCCGAGTACCTGGTGGAGCCGGAGCACATCAAGGAGGGGGCGGAGATCGCGTAGCGCTCCTTCGGTCGGCGTCCCGTTCATGGGCACGCCCTCCTACGGAAGCCGTTGGAGCCGGCAGCGCGATCCCCGCGCTGCCGGCTTTTCTCATTTGAGGGCGGAACAATTCCGTCGGGCCGACGTAGAAAGTGGACTGGGCCGACGGGCCCACCGGGGGCGCTTGAACCTGGCCCCCGCGGCGACGGAACATGGCCCCTGGAACGAGCCGGACGGCGCGCGTGGGCGCGCGCCAGAAAGGTGAGCTGCGCATGAGTGGAGTGCGAGTCCTCGTCGGCACACGCAAGGGCGCCTTCGTCCTGACCTCGGACGGCAAGCGCCAGAAGTGGGACGTGCAGGGCCCCCACTTCGCGGGCTGGGAGATCTACCACCTCAAGGGATCGCCGGCGGATCCCG
>QHVP01000537.1 GCA_003222295.1 Acidobacteriota bacterium
CGCCTCCGGGTGAGGTGACGCCCCCGGCGAGCCCCCCCGCGCATGACACCGCCCCTTCCGCCACGCCCGCTCCCGCGCCCGCCACCGGGCAGTCGCCGGCGCTGCCCGACAACGTCAAGCGCGACCGCGGCACCGGCACCATCACGGGCCGCGACTTGCACAAGATGGGCCTGGTCGAGCTGCCCAAGGACAAGCGGTTCTCCCTGGCCGTCATCCAGGGCGCGGCCACGGGCCAGATCTACCAGATCACGAAGACGCGGACGACGATGGGCCGTTCCGGGGCCGACATCAACCTCGACGACCCGGAGGCCTCGCGCCAGCACGCCATGCTCGAGGTCATCGGGGACCACGCGATCGTCCGCGACCTCGGCTCGACCAACGGCACGTTCGTCGACCTCGAGCGTATCGAGCAGCAGGTCCTGAACAACCACATGGAGTTCCGGATCGGCAGCCACGTGCTGATGTTCATCGTCACCGAAGTCGAATAGCCCGCCCGGCGTGCCACACTCCGGAGACCTCGACCTCGAGACCTTCCGCGCCGAAGGCCGGCGCCTCGTGGACTGGATCGCGCGTTACCTCGAAGGGGTGGAGCAGTTGCCCGTCCTGGCGCGCGTACGTCCGGGCGAGGTGCGCGCGGCCCTGCCTCCTTCTCCCCCCGCGCGGGCGGAGGCCCTGGAGACGATCCTGGCCGACGTGGACCGCGTCATCGTCCCCGGCCTCACCCACTGGAACCATCCCGGGTTCTTCGCCTACTTCGCGAACTCGTCCCCCACGCCCGCCATCCTGGGCGAGATGCTGACGGCGACGTTCAACGTGAACGCGATGCTCTGGAAGACCTCGCCCGCGGCCACCGAGCTGGAGATCACGGTGCTGGACTGGCTGCGCCAGATGACGGGCCTGCCCGAGGGCCTGTTCGGCGTCATCCAGGACAGCGCCTCCGCGGCCACCCTGGTGGGTCTGGCCGCCGCCCGCGAGGCCGTGCCCGGGCTCGACGTCCGGCGACGCGGCCTGGTGGGCCAGGCCCGCCTGCGCATGTACGCCTCCGATCAAGCGCATTCGTCCGTCGAGAAGGCGGGGATCGTGCTCGGCATCGGCCAGGAGGGGCTGCGCAAGGTGCCCGTCGACTCCGAGTTCCGGATGGAACCGCGCGCGCTGGCCGTCGCCATCGCGGAGGACCGCGCCGCGGGCTGGACACCCTTCGCGGTGACCGCCACCGTCGGGACCACGTCGACCACGAGCATCGATCCGGTCTCCGCGATCGCCGACGTCTGCGCCCGTGAGCGCCTCTGGCTGCACGTCGACGCGGCCTACACGGGCAGCGCGGCGGTGGTGCCTGAGCTGCGCGGGCTCCTGCAGGGGTGCGAGCGCGCCGACTCCCTGGTCATGAACCCGCACAAGTGGCTGTTCGTGCCCGTCGACCTCTCCGCCTTCTATACCCGGCGGCCGGAGGTCGTGAAGGCGGCATTCAGCCTGATGCCCGAGTACCTCCGCACGGCGGAGGAGGCGGTGGCGCCGAACCTGATGGACTACGGGGTCAGCCTGGGCCGGCGCTTCCGCGCCCTGAAGCTGTGGATGGTGATCCGCTCCTTCGGCCACGAAGGGCTGGCCGCGCGCATCCGCGAGCACGTGCGCCTGGCCCAGGTCTTCCGGGGCTGGGTCGAGGAGGACCCTGCCTTCGAGATGATGGCCCCGACCCCTCTCTCCGTGGTCTGCTTCCGCTGGCGGGGGGACGGCCTTTCCGGCCCCGACGCGGACCGGGCCAACGAGAAAATACTTGACTCCGTCAACCTTTCCGGCGACGCCTACCTGTCGCACACGAAACTCAGCGGGCGCATCGTGCTCCGGCTGGCCATCGGGAACATCCGAACGGAGGAACGGCACATCAAGAAGGCGTGGGAACAGATAAAGAACGCGGTCGGCCAGGTTAACAGATAAGAGGTTGCGGGCCAGGTCGGCCTGCCATCTACGAACGCCGGCTAACGAACGGGCCCTATCGTGCCGTCGGCTAGATGCGCCTGGTAGTCTTGCGCGCTCCGTCCAATGACATCGTGGGCTTCGTTCCGTCCGTACACGTGCGTGATTTCCACGGTATGTGCCGCGCGATCCGGCCCCTGCTTGTACGTCAGGAAGTAATGGCGTAGCCGGTCCACGAGCTCTCCCGGGCACTCGGCTATCTCCTTGAACGAACCGAACACCGCGTCTCCGCTCAGCACCGCGATGATCTTGTCGTCCGCTTCCTTGCCGTCGATCATGCGCAGGCCGCCGATGGGGATGGCCTGCACCAGGACGTCTCCGTGCGAGATCTCCTTCTCCGTGAGCACGCAGACGTCCATGGGGTCGCCGTCGCCCTGGATGCCGGGGCGGCCGGTGCGCTCCGAGCACAACGCGCCCACCCGCTCCGCGCAGAGCGTCCGCGGGATGAAGCCGTAGAGGCTCGGGCACACGTTCGAGTACTGCTGGGGCCGGTCCATGCGCAGGATGCCCGTGAGCTTGTCCATCTCGTACTTGACGGTGTCGGTGGGGACGATCTCGATGTAGGTCGTCACCAGGCGCGGGGCGTCCTTCCCCATCGAGACGCCGTGCCACGGGTGGGCGCGGAAGCCGAGGTCGTCGGGCGCGGGCTCGGGCGTGGTCATGGCGCAGACACCCTTATACTCGTTCCATGCGCATCGTGGCGGCCATGTCGGGCGGAGTCGATTCCTCGGTGGCGGCGGCCCTGCTCCAGGAGCAGGGGCACGCTGCGCCCTCGATGACCTGCACGACGCCAAGGTGGTGGCGGGCCGCCTCGGCATCCCCCACTACGTGGTGAGCCTCGAGCGCTCGTTCCACGACGGGGTCATCGCGCCCTTCGTGCGCGACTACCTCGAGGGGCGCACGCCCGTGCCCTGCTCGCGGTGCAACACGGAAGTGAAGTTCCAGAGCCTGGTGGAGCGCACACGCGCGCTGGGGATCGAGCACGTCGCCACCGGCCACTACGCGCGGGTGGACCGCGACCCCGTGACGGGGCGACACCGGCTGCGGCGCGGGCGCGACGGGCGCAAGGACCAGTCGTACTTCCTCTTCGGGCTCACCCAGGAGCAGCTCGGGCATGCCGTCTTTCCCGTCGGCGAGCTCACCAAGGACGAGGTCCGGCGCCTGGCCGCGGACCGCGGCCTTCCCACCGCGGACAAGCCCGAGAGCCAGGAGATCTGCTTCGTGCCCGACGACGATTACGCGGGCTTCGTGGAGCGGCACTCCGCGCCCGAGGATCGCGGCGGCCCCATCGTGGACGCGGACGGACGCGAGCTGGGCCGGCACGGCGGCGTGCATCGCTTCACCGTCGGCCAGCGGCGAGGGCTGGGGGTGACGTCGCCGCGGCCGCTCTACGTGCTGGCGGTGCGGCCCGCGTCACGGACCGTGGTCGTGGGGGACCAAGGCCGGCTCGAATCGCCCGGCCTCGTGGCGCGCGAGGTCAACTGGCTGTCCATCCCGCCGCCCGAAACCGAGCTGCGTTCCGGGGTGAAGATCCGCTACCGCGCGGCCGAGGCCGCGGCCACGCTGCGGCCGCAGCCGGATGGCCGTGTCGAGGTGACGTTCGACGCGCCCCAGCGCGCGGTCACGCCGGGCCAGGCGGCCGTCTTCTATCAGGGCGAGGTCTGCCTGGGCGGCGGCTGGATCGAATCCGCCATGGCCTGAGGGCCGGGCTCAGGGACACGGGGAATCGGGAAAGGCCCAACGCCGCGCGTGGCAATGCCACGTCACCGTGTCCTGGAACTGGCCGCGCATCTCCGGCGTGAGCTGCCCGACCCAGGTGGGCTCGGTCCCCTTCCAGTGCAGGAACTCGCGACCGCGGAAGCCATCGGGCGCCCACGCGCGCGCGGCGTCGATCGAGAGCGGCGAGAGCGAGGCGGCCAGGAGAGCGGCGAGCAGGGCCAGGGCCGCGAACGACCGCTCCACCCGGGTCGCGATCCCGGCCACCACGAACGCGATGGCGGCGGCCACGAGGTATCCGAGGCGGTAGAGATCGAGGGTGCTGGGCAGGCCGAGCAGGGGCAGCACGGTGAGGAGCGGCCAGACGACCCCGACGGTCGCGGAAGCGCCGCCGCGCGGCGTGCCCCGAGCGGCCCACCACGCAACGACCACTACGGCGAGCGCGCCGAGGAGGTAGAGCCACGACCAGCCCTCGAGCGGGGTCAGCCACCACTCTTCGTACCACGTGGGCAGCAGCACCGGCGCGTACAGCCCCGGGATGAGGCGCAGCCAGTGGCCCGGGTCGTGGAGATCGAAGCCCGCCCAGCGC
>QHVP01000541.1 GCA_003222295.1 Acidobacteriota bacterium
CGCAACCGCTTCCCGAAGCCCCGCGTCCGCGCGGACGGGCGGGGCCATCTGGTCGTCCCGGACGCGCTTCTCGATCCCTGCGGGCTGCGGCGCCGGTGGGGCGCGCAAACGTCCTGGTGGGCGGTCGGTGACTCCCTGTACGTGATCGACTCCCGCCTGCGGGTCGTCCGCGTGCACGTCGCGGACGGGCGGCTGCGTCACCGCTTCGGTCCCTACGACGCAGACGGAGTCGGCGTAACGGCGGACGCCCCGGGCTGCTGGTCCCCCGTCGACCTGGTCGCGATCGACGGCTGCGTGCTCGTCCTGGACGAGCGCCACCAGGCCGTCCATGCCCACAAGCCCGGGGCCGAGGTCCTGGCGCGTTGGTTCTCCGCGCCGGCCGACAGTGAACGACGTTGGCGCCGCATCGCGCGCGACGAGAGGGGATGCCTGCTGCTCTGGGACGGCACCGGCGACACCCTAGACAGGGTCGACCTGCAGGGCCGGAGGCTCGGACCGGTTCCGGAGCGGGACGTGCGACACCATTTCGTTCGCGACCGTTCCGCGAAGCAGCCGGCCGACCGCGCGAAGCCCGTCTGGCTCACCCGCAAGGGGGCGGTGCCGAGGGACGAGAAGGACCCGGCCCAGTGGCCGGAACCGACCTTCCAGAAGCGCGGCGTGTGGACGAGCCGATGGCTGGACAGCGATCTCCACAACTGCCAGTGGCACCTCATCGAGCTCGAGGTCAAGGACCTGCCTCCCGGCTCGCGCATCGTCGTGCGCACGCGGACGAGCAACGAGAAGGAATCGGACGCGGAGGTGCAAGCGACGATCACTCCCGCCCTCGCCACCCTGGGCTCCTGGCAGGCGGTCCCGGCGCTGGTCGGCGTGACGCAACCGGCCGACCGGCCATCCAAGGCGCAAGACGTCGATGTGCTGGTGCCGAGCGGGCCCGGACGGTTCCTCCAGCTGCAGATCGAGATGGGAGGGGACGGCATCCGGACGCCGGTGGTGAGCAGGCTGCGGCTCCGCTTTCCACGTGAGTCGCTGCTCGACTATCTGCCCGCCATCTATTCCAAGCGGGAAGAGCAGCGAGAGTTCCTCGACCGGTTCCTCGCCATCATGCAGACGACCTGGACCGCGATCGAGCGAGACGTCGAGAGCTTCTTCCGGTTCCTCGACCCCGACTCCGTGCCCGCGGAGGCCATGGCGTTCCTGGCCGGGTGGCTCGACCTGCGCCTGGAGGGCACCTGGAAGCCCGAGCAGAACCGCCGCCTGCTGCAGGAGATGCCGAAGTTGAGGACACGTTGGGGCACGGCCGATGGCCTCCGCGCCTGGCTGCGCGTCTACCTCTCCAACCTGGGCGGAGTGGAGCCTGGACAGCTCGCGGACGCGTGCATCCCGGGCATCGTCGAGAGCTTCGTCGAGCGGCGCCGGCTGATGCTCAACCGGCCGGACACGGCCACCCTGGGCGCGGCCGAGGGCCTGTGGAGCCCGTCCGTGGTCCGCCGATTCCAGGTGGGTGTGTTCGATCGGGAGGGCGAGGTGGAGCTCGTGTCGGCCGGCGATCCCGAGCTCGACCTGTTCGCCCGCCAGGCCCACTCGTTCCGCGTCTACGTGCCTGCGGCGTTCGTGCGGACGGCGGACCAGGAAGCGCTCATCCGCCGGGCCATCGAGCTTCAGAAGCCGGCCCACACGACCTACGAGCTGGTGATGGTGGAGCCGCGGCTGCGCGTCGGCGAACAGTCGACGATCGGTCTCGACACGGTGGTTGGCGCTCCCATCCCGGGGCCGCTCGTCTGTACGACGGTGGACGACCCGCCGAGCCGCGCGCCCTACCAGCGCCTGGGCTTCGATACGACCGTCGGCGGCCGCCACCGCGGGTACGCCATCGGAGCTGACGAGCCGAGCCTGGCCTAACGGAGGAGCCTCATGAAGGGCGAAGAGCACACCGCGCCGGTCGGCTGCGACGAGGACACGGAGCCGGACCGCTGCCACGACCTGATGGTCCAGCGGCTCCGCTACTTCACCGGGCGGCACATGACGGCCCGGGACTTCCGCGACACCGATGCGTACCACCGGACGTTCCGGCACCTCCACAATCGCATCCTGCACGGCTGGGGTGTCGCCTGCGGCCTCGAAGTGGAGCCGCACCCGCGTCCTGAGTGCCGGCCGGATCGCGTCGTCGTGCGCTGCGGCTTGGCGCTCGACTGTTGCGGCCGCGAGATCGTCGTCCCGATGGACGTGGTCAGCAAGGCTCCCCCTTGGAAGGACCAGCCCAAGGCGGCCGCCGAGGGGGGGAAGGCCGGCGAGGCGACACACCCTCGCTACGTGCTCCTCCTCTGCTTCAAATACAAGTAGACTTACACCGAGAAGGTCCCGGTCCTGTACAGCCGGGACGCCTGCTCGAGCCCGTCCATGCAGTACGGCCGGATCGAAGAGGCTTACACGCTGAAGTGGGAATGGGTCGACCCGAGGGATCTCGGCGACTACGGGTGGGCCGGGTCGGAAGGCTGTGCTCCCGACGACCAGGGCCAGGACACGGCGGGACCCGTGCCGAAGACCCCCGAGCAGAAGACGCCGGGGCCGCCCCGCGACACCCACCCCGAGCC
>QHVP01000542.1 GCA_003222295.1 Acidobacteriota bacterium
GCCCACATCACCCCGATCCCTCCGAAGATCTCGAAGGTGTGGCGCCAGGACAGCCATCCGATCAGCAGCGCGACCAGCGAGGGCGTGAACGCCCCGCTCATGCGGGTGGCCAGCCACACGAGCGCCTGGGCACGCTCGCGTTCGCCGGCGGGCAGCCAGGTGGTCAGGATCCGGGTCAGGTTGGGGAAGGCTCCGGCCTCGCCCGCGCCGAACAGGGCGCGCGTGATGATCAGGGAGCGGGGACTCCAGACCCAGCCCGTGAAGGCGGTGAAGAACGACCACCAGAGGACGATGCGCATCAGCACGCGGCGCGGTCCGATGCGGTCGCCCAGCCACCCGCCGGGGATCTCGAACAGCGCGTAGGCCCAGCCGAAGACGGACAGCGCCCAGCCCATCTGTACCAGCGAGAGACCCAGGTCCTTGCGGATGTCGGCCGCGGCCACCGAGATGGCCACGCGGTCCATGTACGTGATCAGGGCCAGCAGCACCACGACCAGCAGCGTGAGGTGCCGCGCGCGCGTGGGGGCCGCGACCTCGGCCATCTACGCGCCGCCCACCTTCGCCGGCGGCACGGCCAGCAGCGCGTCGGCGGGCCGCTTGCCGGCCCAGGCGATGCCGCGCAGGATCAATTCCCGCGGGGCTTCCTTCTGGAAGTTCGCCGTGCGGTGTCCCTGCATCCAGACGAACGACCGATACGGCTGGCCGCCGGGCAGCGTCCTCTCGTAGGACCAGGCCTGCGGATGCACTTCGCCGTTCATCGGCAGGGGCGCCTCCATGAGCACGTGCATCCCGGGGGCCTTGCGCAGCAGGAAGAACGCCTCGTCGTCGATCTCGAAATCGCGCGTGGCCTGCGTGATCGGGTGCTCGCGATCGACGACGTGCACTTTGAGCGGACCCGGCGAGTAGTTCATCTCCCCGTGCTGTTTGGCGGCGCCGGCGATCGGCGCGAACCAGGCGGGATCGTCCGAGCACATGCCGTCGTGGAGCACCACGAGCCCGTTCCCGCGCTCGAGGTAGGGACCGAGGATGGCCCGCTCCGCGGGACTGCAGTTGCCGCCGTCGCCCTTATAGATGATGAGGACGTCCGTTCGGGCCAGCTCGTCCGCGGTGGGGAAGTGGAGCGCACCGTCGACCTGGACCCCGCGTTCCATCAGGATCTTGCTCCAATCGGCCAGGAACGCCGGATAGTCGTGTATCCCGTTGCCCACCGGGTTGTGCGTCTTCTCTCCGGCTCGAATGAACACGCGCAGCGGCCGCGCGGGCTCTTGGGCGTCAAGAAAGGAGGCCAGGGGCACGATGAGCGCTACCGCCGCCAGCAGGACGAACATCGTTCTCGGCTCCATGGATCCTCCCGCTTTCATCTAGGCAAGGCCCGTAGCTCTTCAGCGCTCCACGGGCGCGTGCGCGTCTTCGTCAAGCCACGGATTTCCTTGACCGCGTCCGGCTCCACGGGGGAGGCCGCGTTGCCCCACTCCCGACGCACGTAGGTCAGGACGGAAGCGATCTCGTCATCGCTCAGCACGGCGAGCGGCGGCATCAACCCGATGTCGCCCTCCTTGCCCGCCAGCACCACGCGCGTGGGGACGCCGGCGTCGCCGACGAGCAGCCGCGATCCCACGAGGCTGGGCGCCTGGTGCTCACGCCCGCGGCCGTCGGGCCCGTGGCAGGACAGGCAGAGATTGCCGTAGAGCTTCCGCCCCGTCTCGAATCGCGCCTTTTCGTCGGCGGTCAGAGGCGGGACCTCCACGCGCGGGACGGGCTTGCCGGGCCAGTCCAGCCGGGCGGCGACGGCTTTGGCGAGCGTGCCGATCTCTTCCGGCTCCGACGTCATGCTCATCAGCGACCGCGGCGGTGCGGACAGCCTCGCGGCCGCGCGCAGGGGCGCCGCGCGCACGGCGCTTTCGACGCGCTCACCCCCTTCGCCCCCGGCCAGGCCGGCGTCCAGACCTCGCAGCAGCGCCGCGCGCTGCCAGAGCGGTCGCCCGGTGGTCGCGGCCTGGTCGAGTAGCGGAAGGATGGCCGCGCCAGTGCGCGAGCGCGCCAAGGCTCCGCTGAGCATGGCGACCGCATCCGCCGCATCCGGGTTTCTCTCGTCTTGCAGCAGCCGGGCGAGAACCTGTGCCTCCATTCCGGCGAGCCCGCTCACCACGGCATCCACCGTGATCGCATCGCGGCCGTAGCGGTGCAGCATCGCCAATGCCGGCTCGAGACGCGCCGCCTTGGGCATCTCGCCGATCGAGGCCGCCAGCTGGCGCCGGACGGTCCAGTGCGGATCGTCCATGAGGCGGAGGGCAGCGGCGGCCAGGGGGTGGCCCGGCTCCGCCAACCACGGCTCGGACCACCTCAGGGCCCATGCGCGCACGTCGGGCGAGGGATCGGAATAGAGCGGCTGGAGCGCCTGTACGTCGAGCGCGCCGAGCCCGCCGAGCGTGCCCAGCGCGTGCAGCTTCGTCCGCCAATCCGGCGCCGAGCGGAGGAGCTCCTTCAGCGCGGGCACCACGGCCGGGTCCCCGCGTTGCACCAGGAGCTGCTGCGCGGTGTCCCGCCACCAGCCGTTCGGATGGGCCAGGTACGCGACGAGCCCCACCGGGGTCTCCTTCGACAGCGCGGGCTTGCGGTCGCGGCGGGTCGTCTCGTGCGCCAGGCGCCAGATGCGTCCGCGGCTTGTGGGCTGCGCGAGCCGGTTGCGCCGGATGTAGTCCCGCAGGTACTCCGTCTGGTAGGCCGCGTCCTGCACCACGCCGCGGTACATGTCCACGACGTAGAGGGTACCGTCGGGTGCGGAGGCGGCGCTCACCGGCCGCAGGCGCTCGTCGCGGGAGGCAAAGATCTCCCCGGCCTTGAAACCGTTGCGGGCGGTCAGGCGGCCGGTGCCGTCGTCGTCGATCACGAACCAGTGCAGCATGTTCGTCGTGCAGTCGGTGACGAACACGCCGCCCCGCAGCTCCGCGGGCAGGCGATCGCCGCGGTAGACGACGGGCGTGGCCGCGCTCTGCATGATCCGCGAGGAGCCGTCGGGCCGGAAGGACTGATCGCGGTACCCGCGGTTCACGCCGCGGCTGGGCCGCACCGGCCAGATCTCCGCGTCCTGGAGCGAGATCAGCGATTCGTAGAGGCCGCGCGTCCGCACGAGGCCCGGGTTGCGCATGAAATAGCGG
>QHVP01000543.1 GCA_003222295.1 Acidobacteriota bacterium
GTGGACGGTCGAGAAGTACTGGTCGAGGGCCATGAAGCGATACAACCAGGCCGGCCGCGCGGGCAGGTCGGCGACGGCCTCCCCCCCGGGCCGCTCGCGCAGCCATCGATAAGCGTCGGGAACGCTGGCGCCCACCGGGACGGGCCCGCCCTCGGTGCGAAGGAGCGACCAATGCTCGGCGGCGACGACGAGGGCGAGCATCCCCCCGAGGGCGATGCGCGCCCGAAGAGCCAGGCGGCGGCCCAGCGCGCCGACGCCGGCCGCGGCGAACAGGCTCACGCTGAAGAGCACGAGCACGGCCAGGCGCCGCGGCTCGCGGAGCTGCGAAAAGGGCTGCACGCCCTGGAGGAGGGCGTAGGGTCCGGTTGCGATGTGCGCGCCGCGCCAGCGCACGTCGACCCCGCCGGACAAGGCGGCCGCGGCCAGCCCGAGTACGAGCCACACGATCCAGAAAGGGCGCGCCTGCGAGTGGCGGCGTCCTCCGAGCACGGCGACGATCCCGAGCGTGGCCAGGCCGAGCGCGGAGTAGCCGAGGAAGAAGTCGACGTAGAACCCGGCCGGCCGCAGCTTGTCGCCGAGCGCGCCGTACACGAAGCTGCCCGTCGGCGGAGTGAGGTACAGGAACAGGTCGAACGGCCTCACCTCGGCGGAGAAGCCGTAGCGGTGGAACAGGCGCAGGTACGGGATGGCGAGCAGGCCGATGACGGCGGCGATGAGCACGCCGGAGGCTCCGAGGGCGGCCAGCACCGCCGGCCGGCGCCACGCGCGCGTCGTCGCGAAGTAGACGGGCACGAGCACGCCCAGGACGAGCAGGTAGAACGTCAGGTAGTAGAGGCAGGACAGGCCGTGCAGCACCGAGAACAGCGCAAGTGGACCTGCCCAGCGGACGTCGGCGCGCGTGAAGAGGCGATGGAGGGCCTAGGCGTTGAAGGCGTACAGCACCGCGCCCACCGCGGCCGCGGAGTCGCTCTCCACCCATTCGCGCGCATACAGGTGAAAGCCGAACGCGCTCAGGGCGAAGGTGGCGATGGTGACGAGATTGAGTGCGAGCACGGGGCCGAACGCGTGGAAGAGCGGCCACCCCAGCACGGACTGCGCGAGCAGGGGCTCCTGGTAGAGGAGCCCGTCCGGATGGGGGAAGAACGCGTTGGCGCCGAAGATCCCGGGCCAGCCCCGCCAGAGGTTCCCGGACGTCCACCAGGCCACCCACGTCTCCAAGTAGGCGTCGCCCTGGTCGGCGATGCGCGTCGCGGGGTGCAGGCTCAACGGCGCCAGCCGAACGAAGGCGGCCACGAGGTAGACCGCCGCCCAGAGGGCGTCTCGCCGAAAGCGAGAGATCACAGGTCCCGCACGCGCGGGTTCCAGGCCAGGTTGCCGAGGGCCAGCAGCGCGAGGAGGCCGGCGAAGGCGCCGAGGACGCGTGGGGCGCTGCTGAGGATGCGGCCCTTCAGGTCCGCGGATGCGTTCTCCTGCACGAGAGAGTTCAGGGTGGAGAAGGCCGTCACCAGGCTCGCCCCCGCCACAAAGAGCAGGCCCATCGACAACAGCTGGACGCGCGACGCCATCGCCGCGGCCACGGCCGCGCCGTAGACGAGCAGGGCCAGGAGCATGATGC
The DNA here is from genome assembly GCA_003222295.1 of Acidobacteriota bacterium. Taxonomy (GTDB): domain Bacteria; phylum Acidobacteriota; class Vicinamibacteria; order Fen-336; family Fen-336; genus AA29. The sequence continues at coordinate 1,616 of QHVP01000543.1, forward strand.
GGCCGCGGCGGGGCACGTGGCCCCGGTGCGCCGTCGTCACCGCCCCCGCGATCGCGCCGGCGCCGAAGCTGGAGAGGAGCGCGCTGAAGCCCCCGACGCCGGTCTTGAGGACGTCACCCGCGATCACGGGGAGGTACGTGATCAGCGGGAAGGCGAGCAGCGCGCCCGCCGCGCCGAGCAGGGTGAGGCTGGAGAGCAGGGGATCGTGGGCCACGTGGCGCAGGCCGGCGCGCAGGCTCTCGCCGAGGGTGCCTTTGGGCGCGGGCGCGGACGGCAGCTCGATCTGGATCACGGCGACGATCACGGCGAGGAAACTGATCGCGTTCACGGCGAAACAGGCGCCGGTTCCGGCCCGGGCCAGGAGCAGGCCGGCGATGGCCGGACCGATCGCGCGCGAGAGGTTGAACTGCAGCGAGTTCAGCGCCACCGCGTTCGGGATCTGCCGGGGCGGCACCAGGCTCGTGATGACGGCCTGATAGGTCGGAGCCGACTGCGATTGGGTGAGGCCGGTGAGAGCCGCGATCACCAGGATGGGGATGATGCCCAGGTTTCCCGTCGCGTAGAGGAGGCCGAGGGCGGCGGCCAGCGCCATCTGGAGGATGTTCGAGACGAGCAGGATGCGCCGGCGGTCGACGCGGTCGGCCACGGCCCCGCCCAGGAGCATGAAGGTCAGCAGCGGCGCGTCCGAGGCAAAGGCGCGCAGGCCCAGGTAGAAGGGATCGTGCAGCCGGGTGTGGATGAGCCAGGCCAGGGCGACGTCCTGGGTCCAGGTCCCGATGCTGCTGAGGAACGCGCCCGTCCAGATCAGGCGGAA
>QHVP01000544.1 GCA_003222295.1 Acidobacteriota bacterium
CGGGCACGGAGATGGTCATGCCCGGCGACAACACGCAAATGGAGATCGAGCTGATCGCCCCCATCGCGATGGAGAAGGGACTGCGCTTCGCCATTCGCGAGGGCGGACGAACGGTGGGCGCGGGAACGGTGACGGAGATCATCCAGTAGTCAACGGCAAACAAAGATAGAGGTTGTGAGCTAGGTCGGCAGGTCAACAGAACGGAAAACGAATGCGAGACAACATCATTCTCCAGTGCCCCGATTGCAAGCACCGGAATTACGTCACCACGAAGAACAAGAAGAAGACGACGGAGCGCTTGGAGCTCGCGAAGTATTGCAACAACTGTCGCAAGCACACGGCCCACAAGGAGACGAAGTAACCACAGGCCAGTAGCTCAATGGTGGAGCACCGGTCTCCAAAACCGGGGGTTGGGGGTTCGAGTCCCTCCTGGCCTGCCACCGAGCAAGCGGTGGCGCCAGGCAAGACATTCGGGGTCAGGTAATGGCGGTCGCAGAGGCGAGAAAGATGGAGAAGAGCGAGCAGGTGAGCGCGGGACCACCGAACTGGGTTTCGGGTCCACTCGGCTGGGCTCCTCGAAAGCTCACCGAGCTCAAGACGTTCTTCGTCGAGGTGAGGAGCGAGCTCAAGAAGGTGACGTGGCCGAGCAAGCAGGAGGTCTACGGGACGACCATCGTCGTCATCCTCACCACCGTCTTCTTCGGTTTCTATCTCTACGGTCTGGACATCCTCCTGTCGCAACTGTTCACGAAGGTGCTCGGTTCGAGATGACGGAAACGACGAAGGAAACGACGAAGCCGACGACGTCGAAGCAGTGGTACATCGTCCACACCTACTCGGGTTTCGAGAAGAAGGTGTCGGAGAGCCTGCGCCAGCGCGCCAAGGCCTATGGCCTCGAGGACCAGATCGGCCGCATCGAGATCCCCACCGAGGAAGTGGTGGAGATGAAGGGCGGGAAGAAGGTCCAGACGGCGACGCGCTTCTTCCCCGGCTACATCCTGGTCGAGATCGAGACGGAGGAAGGCGGGGGCGGCGAGAAGAAGATCCCGGATTCCACATGGCACCTCGTGAAGAACACGCCGAAGGTGACGGGGTTCGTGGGGTCGGGCAACCGGCCGGTGCCGCTCAGCCAGGAAGAAGCGGACCAGATCTTCGTCCAGGTCAAGGAATCGATCGAGAAGCCGAAGCCGAAGTACACCTTCGAGCGCGGCGAGGGCGTCCGCATCATCGACGGCCCCTTCTCGAACTTCCAGGGCGTGGTGGAAGAGGTCAACCTGGATCGGAACACCCTGAAGGTCATGGTGACCATCTTCGGGAGGTCCACCCCCGTCGAGCTGGACTTCCTGCAGGTCGAGAAGCTTTAGGCATGAACGAGACAGTGGGCAAGCGATACGCCGGCGTTTTCCGCAGCGGAGCGTCTCCTCTGCCCGGCGAGGCGGGATTCACTCCCGCCGAACCGCTCAATGAAGAAGGCGCGGAGCGAGGACGCAAATGAAGAAAATCACGGGCTCGATCAAATTGCAGATTCCCGCGGGCAAGGCCACGCCGGCCCCGCCCGTCGGCCCCGCGCTCGGCCAGGCGGGCGTCAACATCATGGACTTCTGCAAGAACTTCAACGCGCGTACGGCCAAGGACGAGGGCCTGATCATCCCGGTAGTGATCACGGTCTACGCCGACCGCTCGTACACGTTCATCACCAAGACGCCGCCGGTGGCCATCCTCATCAAGCGCGAGGCGGGCATCGCCAAGGGGAGCGGCGAGCCGAACAAGAACAAGGTCGGAAAGATCACCTTGAAGCAGGTCGAGGGCATCGCCAAGATGAAGCTTCCCGACCTCAACACGGACAGCCTGGAGTCGGCCATCCAGACCGTGAAGGGCACCGCCCGCAGCATGGGCATCGAAGTCGTCTAGGTCAACGAAATCGCCTGTGGGCTACCACGACCACGGGCGCGCCGACGAGCCGGATTCACTTCGGCGAGGAGGCGAGGGGGTCTGGGGGATGCGACGCAGCATCCCCCAGCTCAAGACGCTGGGAGCGCTGACGGAAGGGCGCGAGAGGGTTTATGGCAAAGGTCGGAAAGAAGTTCGCGAAGGCCAAGGAGGCGGTGGCGGTCAAGCCCACCTACGCCTTGCCCGAAGCGGTGCAGGCGGTGGCGAAGCACGCCTTCGCCAAGTTCGACGAGACGGTCGAGGTCGCGCTGCGCCTCGGGGTCGATCCCAAGCACGCCGACCAGATGGTGCGCGGGACGGTCATCCTGCCGCACGGGCTGGGCGGGAAGGCCAAGAAGGTCCTGGTCATCGCCTCCGGCGAGAAGCTCAAGGAAGCGCAGGACGCGGGCGCCGACCACGTGGGCGGCGAGGACATGGTCACCCGCATCCAGAACGAGAACTGGCTGGACTTCGACGCCATCGTGGCCACGCCGGACATGATGCGGTCGGTCGGCAAGCTCGGGAAGGTCCTGGGGCCGCGCGGCCTGATGCCGAACCCGAAGACGGGCACCGTCACCTTCGACGTCGGCAGGGCGGTCAAGGAGATCAAGGCGGGGAAGGTCGAGTACCGCGTCGACAAGACGGCCATCGTACACGCGCCCATCGGCAAGGTGTCCTTCGGTCCGGAGAAGCTGCTCGACAACGCCAAGGCGATCATCGACAGCGTGCTCAAGGCCAAGCCGGCGGCGTCCAAGGGCCGGTACGTCAAGTCGATCGCGCTGTCGTCCACCATGGGCCCCGGCGTCCGGGTCGACCTGGGCACCGTCGAAGGCCACACGTAGGCGCGGGAAGAGGCAATGAATCGCACGGAGAAGCAGGAACTGATCGACGACCTGCACCAGGAGTTCGGCCGCTCGCCGCACGCCATCCTGGTGGACTTCCGCGGCCTGAGCGTGCCCGCGGTGACGGAGTTCCGCCGCAAGGTCAAGGCGGCGGGCTCGCGTTACCGGGTGGTGAAGAACACCCTCGCCCTCCGCGCGGCGAAGGGCACGCCGCTGGAGAAGCTGGGCCCGCAGTTCGACAACACCACGGGGGTGGCCTACACCGGCACCGACCCCGTCGCGCTGGCCAAGACCCTGATCGACTTCGCCAAGGACCACCCGCAGCTTGTGGTCAAGGGCGGGCTCGTCTCGGGCAGCCAGATGCTCGACGCGGCCGGGGTCAAGGCCCTCTCCACCATGCCCAGCCTGCCCGAGCTGCGCGCGAAGCTGCTCGGCCTGCTGCAGGCGCCCGCCACGCAGCTGGTGCGCCTCCTCAGCACCCCGGCCAGCCAGCTGGCCCGGGTGCTCAAGGCCCACCAGGAGAAGGCGGAGGCGGCGGAAAAGTAAAAATTTGCCTCTCCGGGGTGGAGAGGCGTTTCAAGGCTTCGTAACGTCGGTTTTTGAGAGAAGATAAAGGAACGGCAAATGGCTGACATTCAGGCGATCGCGAACCAGCTCAGCGAGCTCACGGTGATGCAGGTGTCGGAGCTCGTGA
>QHVP01000546.1 GCA_003222295.1 Acidobacteriota bacterium
CCGCCACCTGGTCTCCGCGGGCGCCCCCGAGCTTCACGAACTGCTGATGCACGCCGCGGTAGTTCTTGCCACCGGGGCCGTCGAGGTCGCCCACGACGTACACGGAGTCGCCGTAGGGCGCGTAGCTGATGGCGGAGGCGGGCAGGGCGACCACGCTCTGGCTGGTGCCGACGGCGACCTGCGCCTTCACGAACGTCCCCGGGCGGAGGCGGCCACCGGGGTTGGCCAGCGTGGCCTGGACCTGGATGTTGCGCGTGGCCTCGTTGACGACGGAGTCGATCGCGGTGATGCGTCCGACGGGCGCGGCCCCGGCGAGACCCTCGGAGTCGACGCGCACCTCCGCGCCCATGCGCAGCTCGCCGAGGTCCTGCTGGGGCACCGAGAAGTTCACGTACACGGGATCGACGGCCTGCAGCGCGACCACGGGATCCCCGCCGCTGAGGAACTGGCCGAGGTTGACCTGGCGGATGCCGAGCACCCCCGAGAACGGCGCCCGGATCTGCTTGCGCTCGATGGTGGCGCGGATCTCCCCTACCTTCGCTTCCGCCTGCTTGTGCTCGGCGCTCGTGCGGTCGAGCTCGGATTGCGCGAGGACGCCCTGGGCGACGAGCTCCCGCGCTCGCTCCAGGCTGACCTTCGCGAGGTCGCGCTGCGCCTGGGCGGCCGTGAGCTGCGCCTGCTCCTGCCTGGTATCGAGCCGCACCAGCACGGCGCCCGCCTCCACCGGACGGCCCGAGTCGAACGAGATCGCTTCGACGATGCCCGGCAAATCGGCGCTGACGGTCACCCCGCGCACGGCGGCGACGGTGCCGATCGCGCTGAGCGAGGCCGGCCATTGGTCCTGCCGCGCCACGGTCGTGGTCACGGCCTCCGGCGGCGGCTGGAAGGAGGCGGCCATGGCCATGCCCGCCTGGATCTGTCGGAACTTGATGGTCCCGACGATCCCCAGGAAGACCGCCACCGCCACCAGCATCACGATCATCCGCTTAGTCATAGAGCTCCATAGCTTGCAGTCGGGTTCGAGAAGGTTCGGCATCGCATGGTACCGGCATAGACGATTCAGGCCTGAACTATGATCCGTAAAAAAAGGTCACCGGCAGTCGCGCAGGGAACGGAGCAGCTCGACCAGGTGCTTCCGCTGGCCCGCGGGAAGGGGCGCGAAAAACTCCTTTTCCGCGGCCTCCAGGGCGCGCAACCCGGCGGCGTGACGGGCGCGCCCTTCAGGGGTGAGCTCGGCGAGGATCGAGCGGCGGTCCTTCGGGTCGTCGGCGCGCCGGACCAGCTTGTCCGATTCCAGACGGTCGACGAGCTGGGTGATGTTCGACCTCACGCACGCGCACTCCTCCGCCAACCGGCGCAGGGGCAACGGCTCGTCCGAGGCGACGAGCCGGGAGAGGAGGCCGAATTTGGCCAGAGACAGTCCGAGCGGATCGAGCGCCGCTTCGAGGCGCCCCTCGATCGCGTGCAGCGTCCCCATCACTTCCCGGGAGAGGACGCCGGGAGCGACATCATTCATGACTGCATTATACAGCGCGGAGTCACCTCGTCAAGCTCGGGCCAGTGGTCTTCCCGCTCCATCGGGTGGGCGAGATCGACGACGTCATCTCCGCGGCCGGAGCGGGCTGTCCGAACAGGAAGCCCTGCACCAGGCGGATGCCGATCCGCTTCAGCGTCTCCATCTCGGCCGGCTCCTCGACGCCTTCCGCGACCACGCGGGCGCCGAAGGGCCCCGCCAGCTGCTCGATGGAGGCGAGCACGGCGCGCCGATGGAAGTCGCGGTGGCAGCCGGTGACGAAGTAGCGATCCACCTTCAGGTAGTCCGGCCGGCACTCGCAGATCATCATGTAGTTCGAATGGCCGAGCCCCACGTCGTCGAGCGCGATGCGGGCGCCGAGCCGGCGCAGGCCGGCCAGCGCGGCGCGGAAGCTGACTACGTCCCACGGGGGAGCGTGCTCCACGATCTCCACGATCAGGCGCAAGGGGGAGATCCCGCGCGATTCCAGGGCCGCCCCCAGGAAGTCGACGAATCCGCCGTCCATGGCCAGGCTCGAGGCGTGAACGTTGATGCCGAGCCGAGTGCCGGCGGGCACGCGCTGGGCGGCGTCGAGGATCGCTTCCACGCAGGTGCGGTCGACCAGGGCCTCCTTGTTCTTCTTGCGCGCGTACTCGAACAGGATCGTGGGCGCCTCCGCGATCGTGCCCCGCGGCCCGCGGATCAGGGCTTCGAGATAGTGCGCCTCGGGCCGCGGCGCCTGCATGTCGAGGACGGGCTGGAAGTGCACGGAAAGGCTTCCGCGCTCGAGGATCCGGTCGATGAGGAAGCGCTCACCCACGGAACACCCCGGTCAGGTTGAAGGCGAGGTGGCCGAGATCAGGGAAATAGCGGGCCGTCCGGCTCCCATCGGCTCCCTCTTCGAAGGCGACGAGGACGCGCCGCTTCGTGGCACGCGTCTCCTCGGTCTCGACCCAGGCCGACGGTTGCTCCGCGGACCGCATTCCATAGGGAACCCGCCGCCGCGACTCCCCTCCCCGCACGGCGCACCGCACCGCCCGTACGACTTCCATCCACACCGTTCGCAATTCCAATTTCTCCGCAGCCCGACGACACCGCCCGCATCACGGAACCGTTTGGCACATGTCGGCCAGATTTCCACAGTCCGGAGAGGCAAGAGCGATGCCGGCGGGGATCGCCGAGGAATGCCCGCGCTGTCAAAGACTTGCCGTCAGGGCTCTCCGGAAGCCATCCGGAGAAAGAGATCTTCGGCATGGCGCAGCACTCGCGCCGCCATGTGCTCGAGAGGGACGACATGGTCGGCCGCCCCCCGTTCGATGGCGGCGCGGGGCATGCCGAACACGACACAGGAGGCCTCGTCCTGGGCCAGGGTCACGGCGCCCGCCTGCCTCATCTCCATCAGGCCGGAGGCGCCGTCGTCGCCCATGCCGGTCAGGATGGCTCCGACGGCATTCCGGCCCGCGGCCGCCGCCACCGATCGGAAGAGGACGTCCACGCTGGGCCGATGCCGGGAGACGAGAGGGCCATCGCTCAGCTCCACCGTGTAGTGCGCTCCGTTTCGCCGGAGGGCCATGTGACGCTGCCCAGGAGCGATGAGGGCCCGGCCGTCGAGCACCCGATCCCCGTCCGCCGCTTCCTTCACCTCGATCCGGCAGGTGCGGTCGAGGCGATCGGCGAAGGCGCGCGTGAACCCTTCCGGCATGTGCTGCACCACCAGGAGGCCCGGCGCATGCGCCGGCATCGCTTCCAGGATGGCGCGCAGCGCTTCCGTCCCCCCCGTCGAGGCGCCGAGGGCGATGACCTTGTCCGTCGTGGTGGCCAGCGGCGCGCGCGCCCGCGGCGGCCGCGGCTTCGCGAGGTCCACCGCGGGTGGCTGCGGACGGGTCACCGGCCGCCGCACGCGGGCGGTGGCCGCCGCGATTATGGTGTCGCGGAGCAGCAGCGCGGAGTCATGCAGGAACCCCTTGACGCCGAGACGCGGCTTCTCGATCACGGCCACCGCGCCGCCCTCGATCGCGCGAAAGGCCGCCTCCGTTCCGCGCGCGGCCAGGCCCGAGCAGACGACGACGGGGATGGGGTCCCGGGCCATGACCGTCTGCAGGAACGACAGCCCGTCCATGCCGGGCATCTCGAGGTCGAGCACGATCACGTCCGGGCGCAGCGACTGCATCTTGTCGAGCGCGATGAGCGGGTCCGCCGCCACCGACACCGTGATGGACCGCTCGCGCGCGAGGATCACGGTCAGCACCTGGCGCACCACCGCGGAGTCGTCGACGACGAGGACATGGATGTCTTTCGTCACGCCGGCGAGATCGAGCCGCTCGTGGCCACTCATCTCACTTATCGACTCCGTCCCCCCGCCCGTTGCGGCGGAGTTCCGCGTGCGCGTACACGGTGGGGCCGACGCTCCGCGTGCGCGCGTTGAGGCCGGTCACGGTCTCCGCATGGCCGAGCAGGAGGTACCCCTGCGGGTCCAGTCGATCGAGCAGGCGCCCGACGACGCGCGCCTTGGAGGCGGCGTCGAAATAGATGAGGACGTTCCGGCAGAAGACGAGATCGAAGCGGCCCGCGAACGTGAACGGCTCCGCGTTCAGGTTGAGCCGCTGGAAGCGCACCCGCGACCGGACGAGCGGGCCCGCCTTCATGCGGCCCTCCTCGGGGCCGCTGCCCTGGAGCATGAAAGCCTTCAGATAGGCGCCCGGGATCTCCTTCGCCTTGTCGATCGGCCAGACGGCGGCGTGCGCCCGGTCCAGCACCCGCGTCGAGAGGTCGGTGGCCACGATCTCGATCTCCCAGCCGGACGAGGGCGGGAAGCTGGCCAGGAAGGCCATGGCCATGGAATAGGGCTCTTCCCCGGTGGAGCAGCCCGCGCTCCACACGCGGACACGCCGCGCCATGGTCCCGGCCTCCGCGCGCGCACGCCACGCCGGGAATACCTGGTTCTCCAGGAACTCGAACTGCCTCGGCTCGCGGAAGAAATGCGTCTCGTTCGTGCAGATGCAGTCCAGCATGCGTACCCGCTCCTGGGGGTCGCTCTCCACGAGCTCGTAGTAGGCGCCGAAGTCGAGGCCGAGCTCGCGCAACCGCCGGGCCAGACGTCCCTCCACCAGCACCTTCTTGGCGTCGGACAGGTGGATCCCCGCCTCGCGCTGGATGAGGGTCTGGAAGAGGCGCAGGCACGGGGGGTGTCGCAGCCGGGGGCGGCGAGGATGGCGTTCGGCATGTCGGTCAGAAGCTGAGGAGGGTCTTCAGCTCCCACCTCCGCTCGTCGGGCTTGCGGAGGCCGGGGTCGTAGTCGACCCCGTCGTAGTCCGCGAGCAGGGCGACGGCCTGGGGAGCCTTCAGGAGGCGAAACCAGTAGGCCGCCCCCACGATGACCTCGCGCTTGCCCGCGGCGACGGCCGTGTTGGGCTGGTAGTGGTCGTAGCGCAGCAGACCCTCGAAGCCGGCAAACGGCCGCGGGCTGATCCAGACCGACCATCCCTTCGCGCGCGTCTCCGCCGTGGCCGAGAGTCCGCTCGGCTGGTCACGGGCGCGGAGATAGTGGGCG
>QHVP01000545.1:0-1653 GCA_003222295.1 Acidobacteriota bacterium
ATCCGGCCAGGAACTCGAGGGCGGCCCGGTGCGCGGCCGCGCGCGGGTCGAAGCCCGCGATGGCGGCCAGGCGCGGATCGTGCGGCAGCCGCGCCAGCATGAAGAGGTAGAAGCCGCCCAGGAAGGCGAGGGCGAGCCCGACCCACACCACCGACCACATCGCCGCCTCCTTGAAGGAGACGGCGTGGGCGCGGCGGTGGAACACGCCGAGGTCCAGGGACAGGAGAACGAGGACGAGGGCCAGGAAGGCGGCGTAGAACCACCAGTACTCGCCCAGGGGGAAGAGGAGGACCGGCTCGTTCATGCGGCGCTGGCCGCGACGGCGTCCACCGGGATGAGGCGAGGCCCGTCGGTGGTGAGGAGGGTGTGCCCGAGAAAGCGCGCGTCGTCCGTTTCCGGGAAGTCGGTGCGGAAGTGGCCCCCGCGGCTCTCCTCCCGGAACAGCGCGCCCGCGGCCATGGCCTCGGCCACCACGACGAGGTTGCGTGCTTCCGCCGCCGCCCGACGGCGTGGGTGGGCCGCGACCTGGGTCCCCAGCGCGGCGAGGTCGTCGAGGAGCCCGCGCAGCCCGGCCCCGTCCCGTTCGAGGCCGAGGCTGTCCCAGGCGCGGCGCCGCACCGTCGCCACGAGCCCGGCGGGATCGACTTCTCTCCCTTCCTCCGGGACGCGCTTTCCGGACGCGGCCGCGAGGGAGGCTCCCGCCGCCGCGGGCGCCGGATCGGCGGCCATCGCCTCCGAGGCGCGCGCCCCGAACACCAGCCCCTCGAGCAGCGAGTTGCTGGCCAGCCGGTTGGCGCCGTGGACACCCGTGCCCGCCGCTTCGCCGGCGGCATAGAGACCGGGCAGCGTCGAGCGGCCGCTGAGGTCGGTGGCCACGCCCCCCATCACGTAGTGGGCGGCGGGCGTGACCGGCACCGGGTCGCTCGTCAGGTCGACCCCGTAGCGCGCACAGGTGGCGGCGATCCGCGGGAACCGGCTCCGGATGTGGTCGGGGTCGAGGTGGCGCAAGTCGAGGGTGACCGGACCGCGGCCGGCGCGGTTCACGCGCGCGATCGCGCGCGCCACCTGATCGCGGGGAGCCAGCTCCTCCGTGAACCGGTCGCCCGCGCCGTTGCGCAGGTAGGCCCCCTCCCCCCGCACGGCCTCCGAGACGAGGAAGCGAGGCGCTCCCGGCACCGCCAGCGCGGTGGGGTGGAACTGCACGAACTCCATGTCGAGCAGGGATGCGCCCGCGCGCCGGGCCATGGCCATGCCGTCGCCCGTCGCCACCGGAGGATTCGTTGTCTCCGCGAACACCATTCCCGCCCCACCCGTGGCCAGCAGGGTGGCGCGCGCGATCACCGTCGTCTCCGCCCCCGATTCGGAAAGGAACCGGCAGCCGACCACGGCGCCGCCGGCGAGGACGAGATCGACCGAGCAGGCAAACGAGCGCACGGAGACGCGCGCCGTGCGCTGGGCCCGGTCGAGGAGCGCGCGCACCATCTCCCACCCGGTGGCGTCGCCCAGGGCGTGCAGGACGCGATTGCGCGAGTGGGCCCCTTCACGGGTGAAATGGAAGCGGCCACCCTCGCGGTCGAAGCGCGCGCCCCAGGCCGCCAGCTCGCGGATCCGCTCCGGTCCCTCTTCCACGAGGATGCGCGCGGCCGGTCCCGA
>QHVP01000545.1:1713-6440 GCA_003222295.1 Acidobacteriota bacterium
CCGCCCTGGGCATAGCCGGTGTTGCTCTCCGTGGGCTGGTCCTTCGTGACCACCAGGACCTCGCCGTGGCGGGCGAGGCCGAGGGCCGCGCGCAGGCCGGCGATGCCGGAGCCGAGCACGAGGAAGTCGACGCGAATGAGGTCATCTGACATGCCGGATCACGTGAGATCAAAGAATCGATTCTATCAGCGCGCCTCCCACGGTCACTCTTGCGCGAGCAGGCGATTCGGTGATACGGTGCGCTCGGCCTCGCGGTCCCCACCTCCCTTCGCACTCCCCTCTCCCGGAAAGGCATGTCCCATGTGGCCCAGTCTCGGCCTGCGCCTGCTGCTGCTCGCGGCGGGCCCGGCCGGAGTGTCGGAGGAGAAGAAGCCGGTCCCGCTCTATACGAACGACGACCTCGAGCGCGTCTCGCCCCATCGCGACGAGACGGGAGTCAACTCGAAGGTCGTCGCCGCGGCCCGACCCGCTGTGTCCGATCGGGCGGCCGCGGACGGACGCGCGGGGTCGGAGGCGTACTGGCGGCGGCAGGCCGAGCACCTGCACGTCCGCCTGCAGCGCATGCGCGAGCGGATCGACGAGATGCGGGCGCGCCTCGCGGAGCGGGAGACCCCGTCCCGGTCGCCGTCGCGCCGCCCGCACGCCTCGAACGAGGCCCAGCTGGACGCCTGGCGGCGTCAGATCGCGGCCCTGGAGGCGCGCATGCGCGACGAGGAAGCGCGGTTCGAGGACCGCGCGCGGAGAGAGGGCGCATTGCCCGGCTGGCTCCGCTAGGAGTGTGGCCGAGTGATGGCCGGTCGCTACTCGGCCACACTCCTGATGAATCCCTTGGGGCCCGAGAACTCTATTAGGAATGTGTCCGAGCGGCTGCGTAGCAAACGCTCGGGCACATTCCTGGTAGGCTCCGTCTCCCATGCGGGAGATCCGTGTCGCCGTCCCCGATCGCCCCTACGTCGTACGCATCGAACGCGGGGCTTCCGCGTCGCTCGGCCGCCTCCTGGGCCCCCTGGGCCGGTCACGGCTGGCCGTCGTGTCGAGTCCCACGATCTGGGACAAGCACCGCGACCGCATCCGGCCCGGGCTCGCGGACCTGGCCTGGACGGAGGTCCTGGTCGCGGACGGCGAGCGCCAGAAGAACGCGCGCACGCTCCAGCGCCTCTACGACGCCTTCGTGACCGCGCGCCTCGGCCGCGACGGCCTGGTCGTGGCCATCGGCGGCGGCGTCATCGGCGACATCGCGGGCTTCGCGGCCGCGACCTACATGCGGGGCGTGGACTGGGTGGGCGTGCCGACGACGCTGCTCGCGATGGTCGACAGCTCGGTGGGCGGAAAGGTCTGCATCAACCACCCCCGCGTCAAGAACATGATCGGCGCCTTCCACCAGCCCCGGGCGGTGATCGTCGACCCCGCGTTCCTCGGGACGCTTCCCGCGCGCCAGCGCCAGACCGGGGCCTACGAGGTGCTGAAGTGCGGGATCATCGGAGACCGCGGGCTGTTCGATGCCCTTCGCCAGGCGCCGCCCTCGCTGGAAGGCTGGGATGCGGAGAAGCTCGACGAGGCCATCGCCTCCGCCTGCCGCCTCAAGGCCAACGTGGTCGGCAAGGACGAGCGGGAAGGCGATCTGCGGCGCGTGCTGAACCTGGGACACACGCTGGGCCACGCCTTCGAGGCCGTCACGGAATACCGCCGGTTCACGCACGGCGAGGCGGTGGGCTGGGGCCTCGTCGCCGCCGCCGCCCTGGCCCGGCGCCGCGGCCTGCTGTCCGCCGATGATTTCGAAGAGATCGCGTCCGCGGTGGATGGCCTGGGGCCGCGACCGCGCCTGGGCCTCGCGCCCGAGCGCGTCCTCGATGCCGTCGCGCGCGACAAGAAGGCCCGCGAAGGCCGCGTGCCCTTCGTCCTGCCCACCGCGATCGGCGCCGTCACCATCGTCCCGGACGTGACGACGGGAGAGATCCTGGCCGTGCTGGACGAGCTCGCGCAGCGGCGGACCCCGGCCCGCCGGCGCGGCTGAGCGCCGGTCAGGCCCGAAGCGTCGCGGGCCGGGGCGGCGGCGCGGCCCCGCCCAAGAGCAGGATCAGGATCGCCTTCTGGACGTGGAGCCTATTCTCCACCTGGTCGAAGACGATCGACTGCGGCCCGTCGATCACCTCCGCCGCCACTTCCTCGCCGCGATGGGCGGGGAGGCAGTGCATGAAGATGGCGTCCGGCGCGGCCGCCGCCATCATCTCCGGGGTCACCATGTAGCCCTCGAAGGCCTGGCGCCGGGCATCCGCTTCCGCCTCCTGGCCCATCGAGGTCCACACGTCCGTATAGACGACGTCGGCGCCCTGCACCGCCACCATGGGGTCGGCGGTCACCACCGGGGGGGCGGTCTTGACCTTCTGGGCCTCCCGCGCCGCGCTCTTCACGAAGAGCTTGACCGCGCCGCTCATGAGGCCCTGGCACATGTTGTTGCCGTCTCCGACGTAGGCGAGGGTGACTCCGTCGAGCCGTCCGCGGCGCTCGAATATCGTGAAGAAGTCGGCCAGGGCCTGCACCGGGTGCAGGAGGTCGCTGAGCCCGTTGATGACCGGCACCGTCGCGTGCCGGCTCATCTCGACGAGGTCCTCGTGCGAGTACACACGCGCCATGATGCCGTCCACGTAGCGGGAGAGCACCTTGGCCGTGTCGGCCAGGGTCTCTCCGCGCCCGATCTGGATTTCGTTCGCGCCGAGGTGGAGGGCGTGGCCGCCGAGCTCGAACATCCCCACCTCGAACGACACCCGCGTCCGCGTGGACGGCTTCTGGAAGACCATGGCCAGCGACTTGCCGCGCAGGGCCTGGGCATACGCGCCCGGGTCGGCCTTGACCCGCCGGGCGAGATCGAAGACCTCTTCGAGCTCCCCTCGCGTGTAGTCCCGCAGCGAAACCAGGTGCTTCTGCTTCATGCCGTGAAGGGTGATGATACCCGACGTGCAGCCAACCGGTTCGGTGGTGGCCGCAGGGCCGACGGCCTTGCGCATCCACGCCATCATCCTCGCCGCGGGCCGCGGCGCGCGCATGGGCGGACCGAAGGCGCTGCTCGCGCTGGAGGGCGAGACGTTCCTGGCCCGCGTGGCGCGCCGGCTGCACCGGCCCGGGGTGGAGCGCGTGACGGCGGTGATCGGACACGACGCCGATCGCGTTCGGCGCGAGGCGGCGTTGCCGGCGGACGTCGTCACGATCATGAATCCCCACTACGCGGAAGGCATGCTGACTTCGATCCTGTGCGGTCTCGGTCACGCGGACGCCGCCGGCGCGGGCGCCGTGCTCGTCCACCCCGTCGATCATCCCCTCGTGGAAGCGGCCACCGTGGACGCGGTGGTGGCCGCGCTCTCCCGAGGCGCCACCATCGCCGTGCCCAGCCACGGCGGACGGCGCGGTCACCCGGCGGGATTTGCACGGAGGGCCTGGGCCGCCCTCCGCGCCGCCGCTCCGGACGAAGGCGCGCGCGGCGTGCTGGCCCGCCATCCGGAGTGGATCGAGCACGTCCCGGCGGGGGAGGAATGCCTGGTCGGGATCAACACGCCGGAGGACTACGAACGGCTCAAACAACGACGATAGCAACGGAAATTCGATCGACACGGTTAGCGGATAAGAGGTCTGTCACCACGGTTCGCTTGTCTCCCCCAGGCGCGATAGAATGGGCGGTTTCGTAGGTCGAGGAGAGGACCGACTACATCATGTCGCTGCGCAACGTTGCCATCATCGCCCACGTCGACCACGGGAAGACCACCCTCGTGGACGCCCTCCTGCGCCAGAGCGGCGCCTTTCGCGCCAACCAGGAAGTCATCGACCGGGTGATGGACTCGAACGACCTCGAGCGCGAGCGCGGCATCACGATCCTGGCCAAGAACACCTCCGTGCACTTCGGCGAGACGAAGATCAACATCGTCGATACCCCGGGCCACAGCGACTTCGGGGGCGAGGTCGAGCGCGCGCTGAAGATGGTCGACGGCGTGCTCCTCCTGGTCGACGCCTCGGAAGGCCCGCTGCCCCAGACCCGTTACGTGCTGCGCAAGGCCCTGGAGGCCCGCCTTCCCACCGTCCTCGTCATCAACAAGATCGACCGCGCGGACGCCCGGCCCCAGGAGGTCCTCAACGAGGTCTACGACCTGTTCATCGACCTCGATGCGACCGAGGAGCAGCTCGAGTTCCCCGTCGTGTATACGAACGCGAAGGTCGGCACCGCCCGCATGACGGTGGCGGGCGAGGAAAAGGACCTGCGGCCCCTGTTCGAGGCCCTGATCGCGCATATCCCGCCGCCGAAGGCCGCGGGCGAGGGCCCGCTGCAGCTCCTCATCGCGAACCTCGACTACAGCGATTACCTCGGCCGCCTGGCCATCGGACGCATCTTCTCGGGGCGGGTCGGCGTCGGGGACCAGGTCGCGGTGGCCAAGGCGGACGGGACGCTGCAGACGACGAAGGTCACGAAGCTGTACGCGTTCGAGGGGCTCGAGCGCACGGCGGTGGAGAAGGCGGACTGCGGGGAGATCGTGGCCCTGGCCGGCTTCGAGGGCATCGGGATCGGGGAGACGGTCACCTCGGTCGAGAACCCGACGCCCCTGGACATCCTCCACGTCGACGAGCCGACGCTGTCCATGATCTTCTCCGTGAACACGTCGCCCTTCGCGGGAAAGGACGGGCGCTGGGTGACCTCCCGGAACATCCGCGAGCGCCTGGACAAGGAGCTGCTCACCAACGTC
>QHVP01000547.1 GCA_003222295.1 Acidobacteriota bacterium
CCTGAGCGTGCACGGGGGCGGCCAGTCCGGCGGCCAGGGCCACGATCACGGCGATCGTCCGCGGCCGACGGCTCGAGAACGGCTCATGCATCGCGGTCACCCCAACCCCCTACTTAGTCGCCCGGCCTGAACCGGGCCTGAACGGCCCGCTCACCGCGTCTCCAGCGCCTTCTTGACCCGCGCGGTGAAGACTTCGAAGAGGCGGCGTCCCGTCTCCGTTTCCCGCGAGACCCATTCCGCATTGCGGAACGCCGTGGGCGAGACCTCGGCCCGAAAGCGCTCGAGGTACGGGGCCACCCGCGCGAACACGAACACACCTTCGCCGTTGCTCTCCAGGAAGTAGTCCGCGTGCACGATCCCGTGCCGCGCCATCCCATACACCATCTCCCAGTAGCTCCCGACCTGGCGATAGGCGGTATTGAGCGGGCTGGTGGGGCGAGTCACCGCCACCACTTCGTCGTACGTCTTGGGCCAGAACGTGGAGATGAGCTCGTGGCGCGCCTGGCGCATGACCGCCTCGCGCCGCAGCTCGTACACGCGGAGCACCAGCTC
Organism: Acidobacteriota bacterium; assembly: GCA_003222295.1. Lineage (GTDB taxonomy): Bacteria > Acidobacteriota > Vicinamibacteria > Fen-336 > Fen-336 > AA29. The sequence continues at coordinate 553 of QHVP01000547.1, forward strand.
CGCGTCGTGGTGGTCCGGCCGATCCTTCCCCATGCGATCCTCCTTGCCCGTCTTCTTTCTGACTTAGGATGGATGGTGCAACCGGACAGGCATCAGGTGTGGAGGCTAGCATGCTTCGAACGGCACCCCGCGCGGCGCTCCTCGCCGCGGCCGCGGTCCTCTTCCCCCCCTTCGCGTGGGCGCAGGCGAAGCCCGCGTCCTCGGCCCGGGCCGGAGCCCCGCCGGGCGCCCTCACCGTGGCCCAGGCCCGCGCGTTCGTCGAAGAGGCCGAGGCGCGGCTGCTCGACCTGAGCAACCGCCAGAGCCGCGCGGACTGGGTGTCGCAGACCTACATCACCGACGATACGGAGCGGATCTCCGCCGACGCGAACCAGGCCCTCATCGCCGAGACCATGGAGCTGGCCAAGGCCGCCACGCGCTACGACAAGCTGAAGCTGCCCGACGACGTGCGGCGCGCGCTGACGCTGCTCAAGCTCGCCGCCATCCCCTTGCCCGCTCCCTCCGACCCCAAGCTGCAGGCGGAGCTGACCCAGATCACCAAGTGGATGGAGGGCACGTACGGCAAGGGCAAGTACTGCCGGGGCCCGAACCACACCGACTGCCTGGACGTGAACGCGATCACGAAGATCATGGCCGAGAGCCGCAACGAAGGCGAGCTGCTCGACGTGTGGCGAGGGTGGCACGCCATCAGCCCCCCCATGAAGCCGAAGTACGAGCGGTTCGCACAGCTCGCCAACCAGGGGGCGCGCGACCTCGGATACAAGGACCTCGGCGCCTACTGGCGGTCGAACTACGACATGCCCGCCGACGCGTTCTCGGCCGAGCTGGACCGGCTGTGGAACCAGGTGCGGCCGCTCTACGAAGCGCTCCACGCCCACGTGCGCGCGTCGCTGGCCAAGGCCTACCCGGGCAAGGTACCGGAGCGCGGCCTCATTCCCGCCCACCTCCTCGGCAACATCTGGGCCCAGCAGTGGGGGAACGTCTATCCGCTGGTGGGTGTGCCCGCCGCCGGCCCCGGCTACGACCTGACCGAGCTGCTCAAGGCGAAGAAGGTCGACGAGCGGGAAATGGTGCGCTATGGCGAGCGTTTCTTCACCTCGCTCGGCTTCGAGCCGCTGCCAAAGGCGTTCTGGGAGCGGTCGCTCTTCGTCAAGCCGCGCGACCGCGAGGTCGTGTGCCATGCCAGCGCCTGGGACGTCGACAACGACCAGGACCTCCGCATCAAGATGTGCATCGAGATCAACGGGGAGGACTTCGTCACCATCCACCACGAGCTGGGCCACAACTTCTATCAGCGCGCCTACCGCACGCAGCCGTTCCTCTTCCGCGACGGCGCCAACGACGGGTTCCACGAGGCCATCGGCGACACCATCGCGCTCTCCGTCACCCCTGGCTACCTGCAGAAGGTGGGGCTGCTCGGCACCCCCCCCGGCAACGAGGGCGACCTCGAGTTCCTGATGCGGATGGCCCTGGACAAGGTCGCGTTCCTGCCCTTCGGCCTCCTCATCGACCAGTGGCGCTGGAAGGTGTTCTCGGGCGAAGTCCCTCCCGCGCGCTACAACGAGGCCTGGTGGGAGCTGCGCCGCAAATACCAGGGCGTCGACGCGCCGGTGCCGCGCACGGAGGCGGATTTCGACCCCGGGGCCAAGTACCACGTGGCCGCCAACGTGCCCTACATGCGCTACTTCCTCGCCCACATCCTGCAGTTCCAGTTCCATCGTGCGGCCTGTCGCCAGGCCGGCTTCACCGGCCCCCTGCACCAGTGCTCGATCTACGCCAACAAGGCGGTCGGCGCGAAGCTCGACACGATGCTGGCCATGGGCAAGAGCCGGCCGTGGCCGGAAGCGCTCTACGCCATGACCGGCGAGCGCCAGATCGACGCCACCGCGATCCTCGACTACTTCGCGCCCTTGAAGAAGTGGCTCGACGAGCAGAACAAGGGCCGGACGGTCGGATGGCAGTGACACGCCCGGCCGCCCTCACCGTCCTGGCCGCCCTCTTCGCCGCCGCTCCCGCCTGGGCCCAGAAGCCCATCCCGGAGACGGTGCGCATGATGGAGCCGCATCGCCTGCGCATCGGTGACTACGTACGCGCCTGGCCCACGCTACCGGGGCCCGTCGTCCAGGGGCCGGTGGTCGCCGTCTCCTC
>QHVP01000549.1 GCA_003222295.1 Acidobacteriota bacterium
GATGAAGGACATCCCGCTCGGCAAGGACATCCGCCTCCAGCTCCGGGCCGAGGGTTACAACGTCTTCAACCGGGCGAACTTCGGCAACCCGAACACGTCGTTCGGCGCGGCGGCGTTCGGCAGCGTCACCAGCCTCGCCACCGGCGCGACCATGCGCCGGATCCAGCTCGGAGGACGGCTGATATTCTGATCCGCTGACGGCGACCGTCACGTACGACCGCCGGATCCGCGTCGCGGATCCGGCGGTTTCGTTTGCGCGCCTCTCTAGGTCGCGGTCTCCGCCGGGTGATCGAGGATCGATTCCGTGCGGGCGTCCCAGTGAAGCTTCCGTCCTTCGCGATACGCGCGCGCGGCCATGATGCAGGCGACGGAGTGCGTGAAGCCGTGCCGGACGGTCGCGTTGGGTTGCTTCCGGCTGCGCAGGCACTCGATCCAGTTCGTCATGTGCGACAGGTCGTCGTCGCTGATCGAGGTGGGAGGGATCCGGTCGTCCCCGGGGAGGGTGACGTATCTCTCGGCGCGCTTCACGTTCGGATCCGACTCGTGGGTGCCTCGCTCCTCCACCCACTTCCAGCGGGGGCTGCCCTCACCGCCGATGTTCACGAGCGTGGCCGCCTTGCCCATGATGCGGCTGAAGCTGTCCGCGTCGTTGCCGAAGCTCGTGGCGTAGCTGACGAGGAACCCCTTGGGGTATTCAAGCAGGGCCTGGAAGGTGTCCGGGTTCTCGCGCCCGTCCTTCCAGGCGAAGACGCCGCCGCTGGCCATCACTGATTTCGGGAACTCGTCGTCCAGGAAGTAGTGGACGAGGTCGATGCCGTGGCTCATCCACTGGTCCGCGATCCCGCTCGAGAAGTCCTTGTAGAGTCGGAACTCGAAGTACATGCGGGGATCGAAGGGACGGTAGGGCTTGCTGAGCAGCCAGCGCCGCCAGTCCGTGTCCTGCTCGCGGAGCTGGGCGACTTCCTCCCGCCCCCGCCAGCGCGGGCCGTGGTAGTTCCACACGATCTCGACCTTGCTCACCTCTCCGAGCGCGCCCGATTGGATGAAGTCGCGGGCGGCGATCTGGTACGGCTCGCTGCGATGCTGCGTGCCGACCTGGACGATCCGGTCCGAGCGGAGGACGGCGTCGCGCGCGGCCTTGGCCTCCGCCAGGTCGTTGGCCATGGGCTTCTCGCAGTAGGCGTCCTTGCCCGCCTCCACCACGGCCTCGAGATGCGTCGCGTGCTGGAAGTCCGCGGTGGAGACGAGGACCGCGTCCACGTCCTTCAGGGCGAGCAGGTCCTCCATGTACTGGAAGGCGCGCGGGGCGCGACCGTAGGCCGCCTCCGCGCGCGCGGCCGCCGCCTCGCGGTTGACCTTCCACAGATCGCAGACGGCCGTCATCTCGACGTTCCGGTTCTTGAGCTGCGCGGCGATGCCGGCCAGGCCGGTGCCGCGGCGGCCGACGCCGATGTGCCCGAGGGAGATGCGATCGTTCGCGCCGGGGATGCGGCGGTAGGACAGGGCCGTGCGGCTGAGGGCGCTCGCGCCGATGGCGGCGCCGGCGCCCGTGAGGAACACCCTTCGGTTGACCGTCTTGGGCTTGCGCATGCCGAAGCATACGCCTGCGGATGAACGTGCCCGGGGGTCGCTCTACTCGGAAAGCGCGACCGCGGGATCGATGCCCGCCGCTCGCCGCGCGGGCAGCACGCAGGCGACGAGCGCCACCGTGCCCAGCACGGCCGCGGCCGCGGCCAGGACGGCCGGGTCCGTGGCGCGCACGTCGAAGAGCTGACTCTCCAGGCTCCGCTTCAGGAGCGCGGTGCCCACGCCTCCGAGGGCGAACCCGATGCCGACGAGCAGCAGGCCCTCGCGGATGACGAGGTCGAAGATCCGGAGCGGGCTGCTGCCGAGGGCCATGCGGATGCCGATCTCGCGCGTGCGCTGGTTCACCAGGTACGCGAGCACGCCGTAGACGCCGACGGCGGAGAGGAGGAGCGCGACCAGGCCGAAGCTCAGCGAGAGCATCGCCGAGGAACGCCGAGCGGCGAGAGCCGCCTCCGTCCTTTGCGTCAGCGTCCGCACGTCGAAGAGCGGCAGCTCCGCGTCCAGCGAGGCCATGGCCCCGCGCAAGCCGCTGGTCAGCGCCTCCGGCGGGCCCGCCGTCTTCAGGGCGAAGGTGAGCAGGGTCGACGTGTCCTGCGACATGGGGAAGTAGTAGGCGCCGACCGCCTTCTCGCCCTCCGCGAGGTCGTGGAGCTTCACGTCCTTGATCACGCCCACCACGTCGAGGAACACCGTCTTGTCCGTGATCGCGAGCAGGTTGTTGATGTCGGTGGGGAGGAAGAGCCGCCGGCCGATCGGGTCCTGGCTCGGCCAGAAACGGCGCGCCAGCTTCTCGTCCACGATGACGACGCGGTGCTTTCCGCCCGCGTCGCCGTCCTGGAAGAACCGACCCGCGGCCAGGCGCACGCCGGTGGCCTCGAAGTAGCCCGGAGTCACCGTCACCTGGCTGGGAGAGATGACGGATTCCCCCGGCTTCATCTCGTAGCCCTCGGCCAGGATCACGCTGTCGCTGTTGTTGCCGCCGAACGGGATCGTGTTGGTGGCGCCGGCGGTCAGGACGCCGGGCAGGGCGCGCACGCGGCGGAGTGCCTCGTCCGTGAACGCGCGCCGCTTGGCATAGTCGTCGTAGCGGCTGCGCGGAAGCATGACGGACGCCGTGAGCACCCGGTCCGCGACGAAGCCGGGATGGACGCCGAGCACCCGGCGGAAGCTCGCGAGCAGGAGGCCCGCCCCGACGACGAGGATGAAGGTGAAGGCCACCTGGGTGACGGCCAGGCCACGGCGAAGGATCCGGCCTCCGCGCCCCACGGTGCTGCCGCGGCCCGCGTCGCGCAGGACGACGGACAGGTTCGCGGGCAACACGGCCGCCACGGGCACGAGGCCCATCGCGATCCCGATGGCGAGCGAGACGGCCAGCGAGCACAGGACGGCCACGGCGTCGAGGCGGATCTCGGTCCCGAACGGCAGATCCTCGAGGTTGAAGCGACCGAGCATGCGAAGCGCCACCGCCGCCAGCACGAGCCCGGCCCCGGCCGCGACCAGGGTCAGGACCACGCTCTCCGCGACGAGCTGGCGCGCCACCTGCCATCGGCCCGCTCCCAGGGCCAGCCGCGTGGCCAGCTCCTTGAGGCGCGAGCGCGCGCGCACGAGGGCGAGGTTGCAGACGTTGACGCATCCGATGAGGAGCACGAAGAGCGCGCCTCCCCACAGGAGGTACAGGGTCGGCTTCACGAAACGGACGAGATGGTCCTGAAAGCCATCCACGATCGTGCGGAAGCCGGCGTTGACCAGGAGGTCCTTGTACTTCGGGAATCGCTCCAGGTTCGCCGCGTTCAAGGCGTCGACCTGGGCCTGAGCCTGGGCGAGAGTGGCTCCCGGCTTGAGGCGGCCAATGTTCCAGTAGTTGTTGCTGTGCCGCTGCTCGTCGGAGCGCTGCTCGGCGGTGAAGGCGAGCGGCCGCCACAGCATCACTTCGGGATCCAGGGCCTGGAAGCTCCGTGGCATGACGCCCACGATCGTGCAGGGCTGCCCGTCCACGCGCAGGTCGCGTCCGACCACACCGGGGTCGGCCGCGAACTGGCTGTGCCAGAGCGCGTCGCTCAGGACGACCCGCTTCTCGTTGCCGACCTCGCCTTCGTCGGCGGTGAAGACCCGGCCCAGGGCGGGCGCGACGCGCATGACGCCGAAGTAGGACGGAGTGACGTCCGCGATGCGGATCCGCACGGGCAGGCCCTCGTGGCCGATGCTGACGCTGCGCTGGTTGAACATGGCCTGCTTCTCGAGGACGCTGACCGCGGCCAGGCGGTCATAGTAGTCGGGCACCCCCGAGTTCGAGCTGTCCGTCGCTCCGGCCCTCGGGTAGATGTTGCTCATGAGCAGGATCCGGCCGGGCTCGGGCACGGGCAGGGGGCGCAGGAGGACGTGATGGACGACGGTGAACAGGGCGGCGTTGGCGGCGATGCAGACGGCGAGGGTGGAGGCGGCGGTCAGGCTGAACGCCCGGTCCCGGGCCAGGAGCCGCACGGCGCCGCGCAGATCACGGATGAGCCAATCCAAGGACACCCCCCGAGGCGGACGCCGCCCTCAAGCTCCGTAACGCGAGAGGCCCGACAATGGTTCCGGATTCTTCGAGACGCCCTGACGCTTCAGTACCGGTTGAACTTCTCGAGCGCCTTCCCCATCGACTTCGTCTCCTTGATGAGGGGCACCATCTTCGTCTCCTTGTCGTCGTACTGGCGCAGCAGCTTCAGGACCTGGGGCAGGAACTCCACCGGTACCACGACCACACCCGTCTTGTCCGCCACGATCCAGTCCCCGGGGCGGACCACCACGCCGCCGCAGGTGACGGGAACGTTCCGCGCGACGGGAACGTAGCGGCCGACCGAGGTGGCGGGTGTCTGGCTGCGGCTCCACACCGGGAAACCGATCTCCTCGAGCTCCTCGATGTCACGCGCGCCGCCGTCGATGACCATGCCGGCCAGGCCGCGGACTTTCGCGGTGGTCGCCATCAGGTTGCCGACCCCCGCGATGTCGAGCCCGTCTTCCAGGACCTCGACCATCACGCTGCCGGGCGGGGCCTCGTCCAGCGTCTGGATCTACAGGTTCGGCCAGTCCCGCTTGTCGTTGCGCAGCGCCTTGCGCAGGAGCACCGTCGCCGCCGGCCCGATGACCTTGGCCTTGAACACGGGCTTCATGTCCCTCGCCATGAATCCGCGGAGTCCGGTCGCCTCGTCCACCGCGTCGGCCACGTTGCCGGTGCGGACGGCCAGGCACAGGATCGCGGCCACCAACCACCATCTCGTTCTGCTCATTTGCACCTCGCTTGGGCGCCGGCCGTGAAGCCTACCACCGCCTCAGGTGACGGCGCCGCATCCCCAGGCGATACTCGCGACATGCGCGTGGCCGTCTTCAGCTCGAAGCCCTACGACGTCACGTTCCTGACCGCGGCCAACCGGGCCCGCGGGCACGATCTCCTCTTCCTGGAGCCGCGCCTCGCCAGGGAGACGGCGGCCCTGGCCTCCGGCCGGCCGGCCATCTGCGCGTTCGTGAACGATCAGCTCGACGCGGAGGTGCTCACCCGGCTGGCCGCGGAGGGGACGCGCCTCGTCGCGCTGCGCTCGGCCGGCTTCAACAACGTCGATCTGCCCGCGGCCTCGCGCCTCGCGCTGACCGTCACGCGCGTGCCCGCCTACTCGCCGCATGCCGTGGCCGAGCACACCATCGCCCTCATCCTCGCCCTCAACCGCAAGGTGCACCGCGCCTGGGCGCGCATCCGCGAGGGCAACTTCTCGCTGGACGGCCTGCTCGGATTCGATCTCGTCGGCCGCACGGCTGGAGTGGTGGGCACCGGGAAGATCGGGGCCGCCGTCGCACGGATCCTCACCGGCTTCGGCTGTCGCGTGCTGGCCTTCGATCCGCTGCCCAGTCCCGAGTGCCTCGCGCTGGGGACCTCGTACGTGCCTCTCCCGGATCTGCTGGCGGCGTCCGACATCGTCAGCCTGCACTGCCCGCTGACGCCGGAGACACGGTACCTCGTGGACGGCGCCGCCCTCGCGCGCATGAAGCCCGGGGCCATGCTGATCAACACCGGGCGGGGCGCCCTCGTCGATACGAAGGCGGTGATCGAGGCCCTCAAATCCGGCCGGCTGGGACACCTCGGTCTGGACGTCTACGAGGAGGAGGCCGCCCTCTTCTTCGAGGACCGCTCCTGGCGCATCCTCCAGGACGACGTCTTCGCCCGCCTGCTGACGTTTCCCAACGTGATCGTCACCGGCCACCAGGGCTTCTTCACGGCCGAAGCCCTCGCCGCGATCGCGGACACGACTCTGCAGGCGGTGACGGAGTTCGAGCAAGGGCGCATCCCGGCCACCGCCATCCAGGCTTGAGCCCGCGCCCCTCGACGGCGAGGCCGCGAGCATCGGCATCCAGGCGCGCGATCGCGCGCGGGCTAGCGGCGATGCTCCTCCTCCAGGCGGTCGAGCGCCGCCTGGCAGTCCGCGGTGCGCACGTGCCGGGCCTCGAGCGG
>QHVP01000548.1 GCA_003222295.1 Acidobacteriota bacterium
TACGGCACGTTCGCGATTCCCGCGCCCGGCAGCGTCCCCGCCAGCCCCGGCTCGATGCGCGCGAGCCCTTCCCTCGCCGCCCACAGGTCCATGGACAGGGAGACGAGGTCGTCGACCTCGGGAATGGCGCGGCCGTCCACCGTCAGGTCGATCGACTTGACGTAATGCCGGCACGAGTCGCAGGCCTCGATCCGCACCGGTGGATGGGCGTCGCTCGAGAAGGACGGCAGCCGGGCCGGGTCCGCCTCCGCGCAGATCGGACAGCAGATCCGGTTGAAGGTCCACTCTCCTCCACAGAGGCCACAACCCAGCAGGCGGCGAGCGCCTTCGCCATCGCCGTCGGAGCGCCGGGCCGCGATCCAAGGTGCGCCTCCACAGAAGGGGCAGCGGCCGGGCCGGCGGGGCCGATCGGGCGGCCGGCGCAGGTGGGCGAGGACTTCGGCGTAGGGGCGGAGGAAGGCGCGGGAGAGATAGTCCTCCGCCGTGCCCGCCCCGCTCCTCCACCAGGCGAGCAGCCGCGCGCGCGCCTGAGCGGGAGGTTCGCGGGCGCGGGCCCGCGCGTGCTCCGCCAGCGCGGCCGGTCCGTGCTCGGCCGCGAATCGGAGCAGATCGTCGAAGCCGTCGAGGAGACGGTCGAGGTCGGATTCGAGGCTCCCGGAGAGCGGCGGCTCCCCGTGAAGGGCGGCCGCGGCCAGGCGCGCCTGGGTCCGATAGAGCCCGGCCGCAAAGGCCAGCGGCCCGGCCCCGGTCCAGGATGCGGCCGCGAGGTCTTCCGCGCGCGCGGCCCGCCGCTGCAGGGCGGCGACGGGTCCGTCAGGGGTGCCGCGGCCGCTCACCCGTGACCTCGCGGTACCACCGCGGATGATGGAAACGCGCCCAGCGTCTGGTGACGGTGCCGCGGACCATCGAATGGAACGTGCCCGGCTCCGCCGCCGTCCCCAGGTAGACGTGCAGGACGACGGCCACCACGAAGAGGATGAACGTCAGGTCGTGGAGGAGCGTGGCCAGCTCGCTGGCCATCCGCGGGAACGAAAGGGGGAACCAGAGGACGAGACCGGAGACGATCAGGCCGGCGGCCCCGAGCGCCACCGCGAAGAAGAAGAGCTTCTGCCCGCCGTTGTACTTGCCGACCTCGGCCTCGTCGCCCTCGTGCTTCATGTACTCCACCATCTTCCGTGGCCGCAGCCACTCGCGGTCCGGCGGCTCGAGCCGCATGTCACCGAGCCAATGGACGAACATGGCGGCCATGGCCAGGAAGAAGAGCAGGCCCGCCCAGGGATGGAGCCAGCGGCACACGTTGAGCCCGCCCAGGAGGTGAGCCATCCAGCCCAGGACCGGCGTCCAGATGGGCAGGCCCGAGAAGAGGGCGAGGAAGAACAGGAGCGCCACCGACCAGTGGATGACGCGAGAGGCCAGGCGGTGGCGAACGATCTCGTCGCCCACGACGACGTCCTCCGTACGCCGCGCGCGGAGGACGGCGGGGTCAGCCAGCGAGGACGGCGCGCCGGAGCTCATGCGCCTTCGCGGGGCTCCTTCGGTCCCTGGTACATGAAGTGGCCGACGGCCGCGAACAGCGTCCCCAGCATGGCCACGGCGCCGAGAGGACGCAGCACGGACTTCCACAGCCGCAAGAGGGGGGAGACGCGGGGATCGCGCGGCAGGCCGTACCACTCGGGGTGATCGCCGTGGGCGAGCACGGTGACGACGCCGGTGCCCCCGACACCGGGGGGATCGTAGAGGACGGCGTGGTCGAAACCGTTCGCCTTCAGCGCCTCCACCCGCGAGCGTCCGCGCGCGACCATGTCGTCCTTGGTCCCGAACTGCAGGCAGGCCGTCGGGCAGGCCTTGATGCACGCCGGCTCGAGACCGACGCCGACCCGGTCCACGCAGAGCGTGCACTTCGCCATCTTGCCCGTCTTCTGATGGAACTTCGGCACGTCGAAGGGGCATCCCGTCTCGCAGTAGCCGCAGCCGATGCACTGCGCGGGGTTGACGTCCACGATCCCGTTCGCGTACTGCACGATCGCGCCCGGCGAGGGGCAGGCGGCGAGGCACCCGGGATCCTCGCAGTGCATGCACTGGTCCTTGCGCATCAGCCAGGCGAAGCCCTTGTCCGTCTCCCGCTCGTTGAAGCGGATCAGGTTCCAGAACTCGGGATGAAGGTTGGGCAGGGTCTGATAGGTGCCGGTCTGCACGGTCGGCACCGGCCCCAGGTCGTTCCACTCCTGGCAGGCGACCTCGCAGGCCTTGCAGCCGATGCAAGTAGTCGTGTCGATGTACTTCGCCACCACCGGCAGGTGCCGCATCCCCGTCTTCTCGCCCCAGAGCGAGGCCGAGGAACGGCGGATCTCGAGAGTCTGCGGCATGGCCGGCCTCCTACGCCTTCTCGAGCTTCACGAGGAAGGCCTTGTACTCGGGCGTCCAGGTGTTGGGGTCCATGGCCGAGGGCGTGAGCAGGTTGGCCAGCGGCCCGGTGTGGCCGGGAACGCCGGCAAAGCCCCAGTGGATCGGGAAGCCGATCTGCCAGGTCTCCTTGCCGTCGACGGTCAGGGGACGAAGCCGCCGGGTGACCATGGCCACGCCCTGGATCTGTCCCCGGGCCGAGATCACCCTGACCTGCGACCCGTTGCGGATGCCTTTCTGCTCCGCGAGCGCCTCCGGGATCTCGATGAAGAACCCCGGCTGCACCTCGTTGAGGAGGCCGTCGTGCTGGTGCTGGGTCCAGTAGTGGAAGTGCTCGGTGAGGCGATACGTCGTGCAGACGATGGGGAACTCCTCCCTCGCGCCGTAGACGTCCTTGTCGGAGGTGAACTTCTTGAAAGCGGGGTTCGAGGTGACCTTGGGGTGCAGCGGGTTGGCAATCGGCGCTTCGACGGCTTCGTAGTGCTCGGGAAAGGGGCCGTCGTTGAGCGCGGGCGCGAACAGGCGCGCCAGCCCTTCCGGCATCATGATGAAGGCCCCATAGGTCCCGGGAGGAGCGTCGGGCTTCATGTCCGGCACGTCGCCCACCCACTTCTCCCCATTCCATTTGATGCCCGCACGCGTGGGATCCCAGGGACGACCCTCCGCGTCGGCCGAAGCGCGGTTGTACATGATCCGGCGGTTGGCCGGCCACGAGAACGCCCAGTTGTGGAACATGCCCAGTCCGAGCGGGTCGGCGTTGTTGCGCCGCTGCGCGTTGTTGCCGGCCTCGGTGTACACGCCGGAGTGGAGCCAGTTGCCGCAGGCCGTCGTGCCGTCGTCCATGAGCTGCCCGAAGCCGTCGAGCTGCTGTCCCGCCGTATGCACCTTCGTTTTGTCGCTCGGATCGTGGACTTCGGCCAGGGCGGTGCCGCTCATCTCCTTGAGGACCTCCCCGAGGTCCGGGCGGTACGGGTTCGAGTAGCTCCAGGAGACGCTCGTCACCTGCTCGGGCAGCGCGCCGCCTTCCTTCTGATAGAGATCGCGCACGGCCAGCAGGATCGCGGCCAGGATCTCCTGATCCGCCTTGGCCTGACCGGGGGGGTCGAGGGCCTTCCATTTCCACTGCAGCCAGCGCGCGGAGTTGGTGAAGGTGCGGAGCAGGAAGACCTCGGTCGGGATCGCCGCGGGCTCCGGCCCCTCGTACTCGCGCGGCGCCTTCCAGAAGATCGCGGTCTCCGTCTCGACGTTCTCGACCACCACCATCCACTTCAGCTTCGAGAGGGCGGCCACCATCTTCTTGCTGTTCGGGCCGAGGGCGACGGGATTCATCCCGAAGGTGATGAACCCTTCGGGGCCGGGCTCCTGTCCCCCCGCGCGCGTCGACGATCCGCGGTACATGTCGTCGTAGATGTACATCCACGAGTAGTTGCCATCGACCTTGGGCAGCCAGGAATAGCCGAAGTCGTTCTCCCTGGTCGCGGCCTTGCCGTAGACCGCCTTGAGCAGCGAGACCATGAACTTCGGATAGTTCTGCCAGTAGTTCATGGACGCGGCCAGGAGCGGCTTGGGCGTGTTCGCGTCCAGGTACTCCCGTAACGAGTGCTGGGAACCGACGGGCGTCTTGAGGTACCCGGGCAGGATCTCGAACGTGCCCGCGGTGTCGGTCGCGCCCTGGATGTTGGAGTGACCGCGGAAGGCGTTGACGCCTCCGCCCGGCCGGCCCACGTTGCCGAGCAGGAGCTGGAGGATGGCGGCGGCGCGGATCATCTGGACGCCCGTCGAGTGCTGCGTCCAGCCCAGGGCATAGGTGACGGTGCCCACGCGCGCGGCGTTGCCGGTCGAGGTCACGATCTCGGCCACCTTCAGGAACGTGTCTTTCGGCGTGCCGCAGATCCTCTCCACCATCTCCGGCGTGTAGCGGTCCACGTGCTTCTTCAGGAGCTGGAAGACACACTGCGGATCCTCGAGGGTGGGATCGGTCTTCACGAAGCCCCGCCCGTCGAGCTGGTAGGCCCAGCTCTCCCGCGCGTACTCCCCCTTCTCCGCGTCGAAGCCGGAGAAGAGACCCTCGTCGAAGCCGAAGTCGGGGCTGACCAGGCAGGGCGCGCTGGTGTGGAGCCTCACGTAGTCCTCGTGGAAGCGCCCCGTCTCGATCGCGTGGCGCACGAGGCCGCAGAGGAAGGCGATGTCCGTCCCCGGCCGGATGGGCGAGTAGAGGTCGGCCACCGCGGCCGTGCGCGTGAAGCGCGGATCGACGGCCACGAGCTTGCAGTTACGGACCTTCCGGGCCTCCAGGAACCACTTGAAGCCGACGGGATGGTTCTCCGCGGGGTTGCCGCCCATGGCCAGGATGACGTCGGCGTTCTTGATGTCCACCCAGCCGTTGGTCATCGCCCCTCGTCCGAGCGTGGCGGCCAGACTGGCCACCGTGGGGCCGTGTCAAACACGGGCCTGGGTGTCCCGGTACGGGACCCCCAAGGCCGTCACCACTTTCCACTGGAGGAAGTTGAACTCGTTGGTGTCCGTGCAGCCGCCGATCATGGCGATCCCGGGCGTGCGGTTGACCACCTCGCCCCTCGCGTTGCGGGCGACGAAGGTCCGGTCGCGCGTGTCCTTCACGTGGCGCGCGATCTTCGCGATCGCCTCGTCCCAGGAGATGTCCTCCCAGTGATCGGAGCCGGGCCGCCGCACCCTGGGCGAGAGGAGGCGGCGGCGGTGCGTGATGTCGTCCTTGAGGGTGGCGCCCTTGGGACAGAGGGTACCGCGGCTGATGGGATGGTCGGGGTCGCCCTCCACGTGCACGACCGCCGGCACGACGTTCTTCGCCTGGTCGCCGAGGGTGTGGATGATGACGCCGCAGGAGACGGCGCAGTAGGGACACGTGCTCCGCGTCTCCGTCGTGCGCGAGACCTTGAACTCGCGCATCTCCGCTTCCGCCCGCGAGACGTCGAACCCGAGGACGGCCCCGCCCCCGACGACCGTCGCCTTGAGGAACGTACGACGCTGCATGGGGAACCTCCCTCGTCCGCCTGTCCTCATTGGGAGGCCGCCTCGCTGAGCCGTCAAGGGGTCCCGTGCATTTCCGGTTGGCTCGAGGTTCACGCCTCGGCTACGATCGAGACGTGAACGAGGCCTGCTCATGACTGCGATCACGAACTTCATGCGCCAGCAGGGCTTCCCCGAGGAGCCCGCCGACGCCTGCGACATGCGCTTCCAGGGTCTCTACTTCCAGCCCGCGATCGTCTTCCCGCTCGTCCTCGTCGCGGTGGCGCTGCAGTCCGCTCCCCTGTTCCTCGCGCTCTCCGCCGTGCTCTGGTGGAACGTGGTCTTCCCCGCCTGGAACCCGTTCGAGCGGGCCTACAACCGCTGGATCGCCGCCCCCCGCCGTCGCCTCCCGATGAGCCCGGCCCCCGCCCCGCGCCGCTTCGCGCAGGCGGTGAACGCCGCCTTCAACCTCGGCAGCGGCCTCACCCTGCTCGCGGGCTGGCACGTGGCCTCCTGGGTCATCCAGGCCATGCTGGTGGCGGCTTTCTCTCTTCTCGTCTTCGGAAAGTTCTGCCTCGGCGCCTACGTCTTCCACGTCCTGCGGGGTGAGGCCGCGTTCGCCAATCGAACGCTGCCCTGGTCCCGGGGCTGATCGCCGGCCCGCCGAAATCCTTTACTTCCATCGGGCACCTGGCGTCATAATCCGACCCTCGACCAGCCAGCCGTCCGCCGTCCGGAGGGAGGAGAGCATGATCACTCTCGATATCAACGGCGAGACCCGTCGTGTCGACGCCGATCCCGCCACCCCGCTGCTCTGGGTGCTCCGAGACACTCTCGGGATGACCGGCACCAAGTTCGGTTGCGGGATGGCCCTTTGTGGCGCGTGCACCGTGCACGTCGACGGCCGGCCCGTGCGTTCGTGCAGCACGCCGGTCTCGCTGGCCACGGGCAAGAAGATCACGACCATCGAGGGCCTGGGCATGTCCGCCGTCGGCCGGAACGTCCAGGCCGCGTGGGCCGCGCTCGACGTCCCCCAATGCGGCTATTGCCAGGTGGGCCAGATCATGAGCGCGGCCGCCCCGCTGCGGAACCTATCCGCGCATCCGCGCCGCCATCCACAGCGCGGCCGGCCAGAAGGGAGCGTGACATGGAACCGATCACGGACCTCTCTCGCCGCGATTTCCTCAAGACGGGCGCCGCCGCCGGCGGCGTCCTGGTGCTCGGCGTCGCGCTGCCCGAAGGCCGCGCCCAGGCCGCGGCGGCCACGACGTCGATGCCGAACGCCTGGGTCAAGATCGGCAGCGACGACAGCATCACGATCCTCTCCGCCCGTTCCGAGATGGGCCAGGGCGTCTACACCGCGCTGCCGACCCTGGTCGCGGAAGAGCTCGAGGTCGATCTCGGCAAGATCAAGGTCGAGATCGCGCCCGCGGGCGCCGTCTACATCAACAGCCTGCTCGGCGGGCAGATCACGGGCGGCTCGACGTCGGTGGTGGAGGGCTACGACAAGCTCCGCATGGCCGGGGCCCAGGCGCGCACCATGCTCGTGGCCGCCGCGGCCCAGAAGTGGGGCGTCGATCCGTCGGCCTGCCGCGCGGCCGGCGGCGCCGTGCAGGGGCCGGGTGGCGAGAAGGCGACCTACGGCCAGCTCGCGGAGGCCGCCTCCAAGCTGCCCGTCCCCACGGACGTGAAGCTCAAGGACCACAAGGCCTCGCGGTACGTCGGCAAGCCGATCAACCGTCTCGATTCCGCGGCCAAGATCGACGGCACCGCCGAGTACGGCCTGGACGTCAAGCTGCCCGGGATGCTCTACGCGTCCCTGGCCCAGTGCCCCGTGATCGGCGGGAAGGTGGCGAGCTTCGACGCCGCACGAGCGAAGGCGATGCCGGGCGTGAAGCACGTCGTGCCGATCACCGACGGCGTGGCCGTGGTGGCGGAGAGCTGGTGGCAGGCCAAGAGCGCCCGTGACGCGCTCGACATCAAGTGGGACGAGGGCGGGGGCCGGGCGCTCAACAGCGAGGGCATATCCGCCGCCCTCAAGGCGGCGGCGGCCAAGCCCGGCGCCGTCATCAAGAAGCTGGGCGACGTGGACGCCGGCGCGAAGGGCGCGGCCAAGACCCTGCAAGCGGACTACGAGCTGCCCTTCCTGGCCCATGCGGCCATGGAGCCCATGAACTTCACGGCGGACGTGCAGAAGGATTCCTGCCTCGTCTATGGCCCGACGCAATTCCAGCAGCTCGCGCAGGGCGTGGCCGCGCAGGTGACAGGCCTCAAGCCCGAGCAGGTGACGGTGAAGACCACGTTCCTGGGCGGGGGCTTTGGGCGTCGCATCGACGTGGATTTTGTCGGCCAGGCGGCCGAGATCTCCAAGGCCATGGGCGGAGGCCCGGTCAAGCTGGTGTGGACGCGCGAAGACGACATGACCCACGACTTCTACCGGCCGACGAGCTATCACCAGATGTCGGGCGCGCTCGACGCGGAGGGCCGGCCGGTGGTGCTCAAGTTCCACCTGACGTCGCCATCGGTGACGTCGCGCCTGTTCCCGCCCGTGGTGAAGGACGGCGTCGACCCCTTCATGACGGAAGCGGCGGCCGTGCCCTACGACATCCCCAACCAGCTCGCCGACGTCGTCATCCACGACACCGGCCTGCGCGTCGGGTACTGGCGCTCGGTGTCGCACGCGCTCAACTCCTTCGCGTACGAGTCGTTCATGGACGAGCTGGCGGCCGCCGCCGGCAAGGACCCCTACGAGTTCCGGCGCGCCCTGCTGGACAAGCAGCCGCGGCTCAA
>QHVP01000550.1 GCA_003222295.1 Acidobacteriota bacterium
TGATGATAACAGCCGATAGAATCGGAGACGGAGATCCCCATGGCCCAGGTCGCGCTGCCCGAGCCCGTCACCGCCGCCGATCCCGCCCAGGTCCAGGACCGGATCCTGGCCGCCCGGAAGGCGCTGGGGCGCCGCCTGCTCATCCTCGGCCACCACTACCAGCGGGACGAGGTGATCCGGCACGCCGATTTCACCGGTGACTCGTTCAAGCTGGCCCAGCTCGCGACCACGTGCCCGGAGGCGGACTTCATCGTCTTCTGCTGCGTGCACTTCATGGCCGAGTCCGCGGACATCCTGTCCGCGCCGCACCAGAAGGTCGTGCTGCCCGACCTCGACGCGGGCTGCACCATGGCGGACATGGCGGAGACGGACCAGGTCGAGGAGTGCTGGGACGTGGTGACGGAGGTGGTGGGCGAGGACGTCATCCCCGTCACGTACATGAACTCCACGGCCAGTCTCAAGGCG
Organism: Acidobacteriota bacterium; assembly: GCA_003222295.1. Classification (GTDB taxonomy): domain Bacteria; phylum Acidobacteriota; class Vicinamibacteria; order Fen-336; family Fen-336; genus AA29. The sequence continues at coordinate 466 of QHVP01000550.1, forward strand.
TTCGTGGGCAAGCACGGCGGGGCCGTCTGCACGTCCTCCAACGCGCGTGCCGTTCTCGACTGGGCCTTCCGGCGCCGCGCGCGGGCGCTGTTCTTCCCGGACGAGCACCTCGGCCGCAACACGGGGTTCCGCATGGGCATCCCCCTCGACCGCATGCCGGTCTGGGATCCCTACGAGGATCGCGGCTCCCTGACCGACGAGGGGATCCGCGACGCGCGGATCCTGCTCTGGAAGGGACACTGCTCGGTCCACAACCGCTTCACCCCCGACATGGTCGACAAGCGGCGCCAGCAGATGCCGGGCGTGAAGGTGATCGTGCACCCCGAATGCCGGTTCGAGGTGGCGCAGAAGGCGGATGCCATCGGATCCACCGAAGGGATCATCAAGACGGTCGAGGAGAGCCCGAAAGGATCGCGCTGGGCCGTGGGCACGGAGCTCAACCTCGTGAACCGGCTGGCCCGGGAGACGGCGCCGGAGCGCGAGGTGGTGAGCCTCGACGACTGCTTCTGCGTCTGCAGCACGATGTTCCGCATCGACCCTCCGCACCTCCTCTGGGCCCTCGAGAACCTCCGGGACGGGCGGCTGGTCAACGTGGTGGCGGTGCCGGAGAGGATCGCCGCCGACGCGCGCATCGCCCTCGACCGGATGCTGGCGATCAACTGACCCCGCCGGAGCCGGACGCGGGCGCATCGGCGGCGGCCCCGCGCGCGTCCGTCGTCCTGATCATCGTCGTCGTGCTCGCGCCCGCCCTCCTCCTTCTCGGGGCGGCGATGACCGGTCGCGGCCTGGAGACGGACCTCCCCGCGACCGGTGATTACGCGGTGCTGGAGCTGTACACCCGGCTGGCCGCGCAGGGCCGCCAGCTCCTGGGACCGTACTCGCGGTTCGGCTTCCACCATCCCGGCCCCGCGTACTTCTACGCGAGCGTGCCCCTCTACGTCCTGTCCGGCGAGCGCTTCGCCGGCATCCTGTTGACGGCGGCGCTCATCAACGTCGTTTCGATCGCGCTGCTGCTGCGCCGCTGCGGCCGCGAAGGGGGAATGCCCGCGCTCCTCGCGGGCGCGCTCGTGATCGCGCTCTTCCTGTCGTGCCGGGGGCCGGGCTGGCTCTTCTCGGCCTGGAATCCCAGCGTGGCCGTCCTTCCCTTCGGGGTCGCCCTCGTCTCGTTCGCCGCGGTGGCCTCGGGCAACCTGCGCGCGCTCCCGCTGGCCGTGCTGGCCGCGTCGTTCGCCGCGCAGACGCACCTGGGCACCCTGCCCGCGGGCGTCGCCCTCGCCCTCGCGGCCGCGATCCTGCTCGTGCCGCGGGTACGGCGCGCGGCCGGCCTGCCGCCGCGGGGAAGGATGGAGCGCCGGCCCCTCCTCCTCGCCCTGGCCGTGACGGCGCTGCTCTGGACGCCGCCGCTGCTCGAGCAGCTCAGCCCCCAGGGCGGGAACCTTTCTCACATCCTCGGGTTCTCGTCCCTGCCCGACGACCGCCATTCGGCCGGCGAGGCGCTGGCGGCCTCCGGCGCCGCGACCCTTGGATGGCTGGTGGGCGCGCGCGACGGTTTTGCGGCCGGCCTGCTCGTGGTCGTGGTGATGGCCCTGGCCGTGGCCCACGGCGCGGGGCGGGTCACGCGCCAGGCCTTCCCGGTGGCGCTGAGCCTGGTGACGCTCGCCGGCATCGCCGCCGCCGTGCTCTCCGCGATGCGTGTCACGGGTGCGCTGTTTCCCTACCTCCTGCGCTGGATGGCGATGCTCGGGGTCGGCGCGGCGGCCGCGCTGGCCGCGGGCCTGGCCCCGCTCTGGCGCCGGCGCGCCGCGCAGTGGAGACGG
>QHVP01000080.1:0-8108 GCA_003222295.1 Acidobacteriota bacterium
GCCCACGCGCTTCATCCGCTTCTTGCCCTCTTTCTGCTTTTCGAGGAGCTTGCGCTTGCGCGAGATGTCTCCCCCGTAGCACTTGGCGATGACGTTCTTGCGCAGGGGCTTGACCGTCTCGCGCGCGATCACGCGCGAGCCGATGGCGGCCTGGATGGCCACCTCGAACATCTGGCGCGGGATCAGCTTGCGCATCTTCTCCACCAGCGCCTTGCCGCGCGGGAAGGAGGACTCCTTGTGCACGATCAGGGAAAGGGCGTCCACGGGCTCGCCGTTGACGAGCACGTCGAGCTTCACCAGCGGCGAGACCCAGTACCCCGTGAACTCGTAGTCGAGGCTCGCATAGCCCCTGGAGGCGGACTTCAGCCGGTCGTAGAAGTCGAGCAGGATCTCGTTCAGGGGCAGCTCGTACTGGATCATCACGCGCGTGGTCGTGATGTAGTTGAGGCTCTTCTGGATCCCGCGCTTCTCCTCGCACAGCTTGAGGATCGGCCCCACGAACTCGTCGTTGGTGAGGATGGTCGCGGTGATGATCGGCTCCTCGATGGCCTCGATGGATCCGGGATCGGGCAGCTTGGCCGGGGAGTCGATCTCGATGACGTCGCCATTGGTCTTCAGCACGCGATAGCGGACGGAGGGCGCGGTGACGAGCAGCTCGAGGTTGAACTCGCGCTCGAGCCGCTCCTGGACGATCTCCATGTGCAGGAGGCCGAGGAACCCGCAGCGGAAGCCGAAGCCGAGCGCGGTCGACGTCTCCGGCTCGTAGAAGAACGACGAGTCGTTCAGGCGCAGCTTCTCCAGGGCGTCCCGCAGCTCCGCGTACTGGTCCGCGTCCACCGGGTAGAGCCCGGCGAACACCATGGGCTTGATTTCCTTGAAGCCGGGCAGGGCCTCGGGCGCGGGCCGCTTGTCGTCGGTGAGGGTGTCCCCGATGGCCACGTCGGAGACCTTCTTTATTCCAGCGACGACGAATCCCACCTCTCCGGCGGAGAGGGATTCGACGGGGACTGACTTGGGCGTGAACACGCCCAGGTGCTCGACTTCATGGGTTCCGCCCGAAGCCATCAGCCGGACCTTCATCTTCGGCTCCAGCTTCCCGTCGACGACGTGCACCAGGATGACGACCCCGCGATACTGGTCGAACCAGGAGTCGAAGACCAGCGCCCGCAGGGTGCCTTCGGGGTCCCCCTGCGGCGGGGGGATGCGGTGGACGATCGCCTCCAGGATCTCGTCGATGCCGATCCCCTGCTTGGCGGAGGCGAAGATCGCGTGCGAGGCAGCGATGCCGATGACGTTCTCGATCTGCTCCCTGGCCTTCTCCGGCTCCGCTCCCGGCAGGTCGATCTTGTTGAGGACGGGGATGATCTCGAGCCCGCCGTCCACGGCGAGGTGCGCGTTGGCGAGGGTCTGCGCCTCCACGCCCTGGCTCGCGTCCACGACGAGGAGCGCGCCCTGGCAGGCGGCCAGGCTGCGGGACACCTCGTAGGCGAAGTCGACGTGCCCCGGCGTGTCGATGAGGTTGAGGATGTAGTCCTGGCCGTCCTGCGCCTTGTACTCGAGCCGCACGGAGTGCTGCTTGATGGTGATCCCGCGTTCCTTCTCGAGGTCCATCGAGTCCAGGAACTGCTCGCTCATCTCTCGCTGGGTCAGGGCCCCCGTCTTCTCCATCAGGCGGTCGGAGAGCGTGGTCTTGCCGTGATCGATGTGCGCGATGATGGAGAAGTTGCGGATGTTCACTTCACCGCCTTTCCGCGATCCCCTGCACCTCGAAGCGGGCGCCGCCGAGGAGCGGCCCGGAGCCGATGAAGGCACGGGCGGGGAACTTCTTGAAGTACGTCCGGTACACGTCGTTGAAGCTGCCGTAGAGCTTCACGTCGCTGCAGAACACCTGTACGTAGGCGAGGTCGTCCATCGCCATCCCTTCCTGGGCCAGGACGGCCTTGATCTGGTCCATCACCGCGCGCGCCTCGTCGGCCGCGTCCGCGGGCAGCTTGCCGTCCTTGTCGGCGCCGGTCCGGCCGGCCAGGTACAGGGTTCGGCCCACCAGGACGGCGTCGCTGAAGGGGCGGACGTCCGTGGCGGGCCGGCTGGCGAGCCGGATCTCGCGGCGCTCCACCGGCGCCTCCGGGAAGGCGAAACCATTCGCCAGCACCACCACCGCGACCGCCGATGCAAAAGCCCTCATGCCTCACCTCCATGAATGCTGCCGATGACGACCAGATCCAGCCGGGGACTCCCGAACAGCAGGCCCCGGCCCTTGGGATCGATCCGATAGCGTTCGTCGAACCGCAGCACGCGGTCCGCCCAGACCGGCCAGAGCGCGGCGGCGCGCTCTTTCAGCGCCTCCGCATCCGGACAGGCGACGACGAGCGCGACCCTCTGATTGAGGAACGCGAGGAGGAACTGATCCTCGTGCCAATCGGCGAAGGCGTCTTCCATCGGCCCTTCGTCGGCCAGGGTCTGCGGGATCGAGAGGATGGCGGCGCGCCGGTCTTCGAGGAGCTGCCGCAGCGCGAAGGACCGCCCGTCCGCCGGCTCCGGGGACTCCAGCACGATGGCGCGCGGGTCCAGCACGCACGCGTAACGTCCCTGGCCGAGCGTGCGGATCGCGTCCACCACCTCGAGCAGTCCTTGGCGAACGGCGGACTGGCTCTCGAAGATCAAGCGCCGGCTCCAAGGAGGCCGAGGGATATCATGCGTGTCCCAATCGGAGCGAGGATCGTTGACAAGGACCGCGAAGCAATCAATAAGGTGAAAGCATAGCCGATGAGCGCCAGCCTCCTTTTCGCCGCCGCCCTGGCCGCCGCCGCGCCCCTGCACCTCCAGGGTACCGTGCGCGACGCCGCGGGCGCGCCCGTCGCGAACGCGGCCGTCTCGATCGACGCCGGGGGCGACTCCGCACGGGCCGCCACGGATTCCGCGGGCCGCTTCAGCGTGGACTGGCCGGGGCCCAAGCTGGTCATGGTCACCGTGGAGGCGGCCGGTTTCCCGCGCACGCGCCGGGCGCTCTTCGTGGGGAACGACCCGGTCGAGCTGGTGCTCACGCCCGCCGCCTTCCACGACCGCGTGACCGTGACCGCGAGCCGCCGCCCGGAAGCGCTGGGGGAGACGGCGTCGAGCGTGCTCGTGCTGTCCTCCTCCGACCTCAAGACGACGGCGGGCCTCGGGCTAGACGATGCGCTCCGCCAGGTCCCCGGGTTCACCCTGCTGCGCCGCACGCCGAGCCGCGGCGCCAACCCCACGACGCAGGGGGCGACGGTGCGCGGCCTCGCCGGCAGCGGGGCCAGCCGCGCCCTCGTCCTGGAGGACGGCGTGCCCCTCAACGATCCCTTCGGCGGCTGGATCTACTGGGGCCGCGTGCCTCGAGTGGCGGTGGAGCGGCTGGAGGTCCTGCGCGGCGGGGCCTCGGACCTCTACGGCAGCAGCGCCCTCGCCGGCGTCGTCCAGGTGGTGCGCGTCAGCAGCGAGACGCCGCGCCTGGAGGGCGAGTTCACGACCGGGGAGCAGGACATCGGGGAGGGCTCGCTGTTCGCGGGGGGACGGCGCGGCGCCTGGGGCGCGCGCGTCGCCGCGGAGATCTTCTCGACCTCCGGCTACTACCCGATCCCGGAGGCGCTGCGCGGCCCCGTGGACGGCCGTCTCTCGACGCGCCACCATGGCGGCGACCTGACCCTCGAGCGCGCGATCGGCGCGGGGCGCGCGTTCGTGCGCGCCGGCGGGTATCGCGAGAACCGCGCCAACGGGACCGCGCTCCAGGACAACGACACATCCATCAACCAGGGAGTGCTCGGCCTCGATCTCCCGACGGGGGCGGGCGGGCTGCGTTTCCGCTTCGACCTCAGCCGGCAGGACTACGACCAGACGTTCAGCGCCGTCGCCCTGAACCGGAGCACGGAACGGCTCACCAGCGACCAGCACGTACCGTCGCGCTCGACCGGACTGTCGGCCCAGTGGACGCGCCCCCTGGGCGGCCACGTGCTCGTCCTGGGCGCGGAGCGGCGCGCGATCTGGGGCCGCAGCGACGAGGACAGCTTCGCCGCGGCGACGACGGTGAGCAGCACGGCGGGCGGACGCCAGCACACGAGCGCTTTCTTCGCCGAGGATTCCTGGAGCCTCGGCCGGCGGCTGATCGCCCACGGAGGGGTGCGTCTCGATCTCTGGCGCAACTTCGACGGGCGCCAGACCACCGGGGCGGCCGTGACCCCGCTGGCCGACCGCGACGAGTCCGCCTTCAGCCCCCGGGCGTCGTTGCTGTTCAAGCTCGCGCGCCGCGTGTCGCTCACCGCCGCCGCCTACCGCTCCTTCCGGGCCCCCACGCTCAACGAGCTGTACCGGCCCTTCCGCGTGGGGAACGTCCTCACCGTCGCCAACGCAGGCCTGAGCGCGGAGCGGGCCACCGGTCGCGAAGCGGGAATGCTGATCGGCCTGGGCGACTCCGTTTCCCTGCGTGGGACCGCCTTCGTCATGGACGCGACGGACACCGTCGCGAACGTCACCCTGACCACGACCCCCAGCCTCATCACCCGGCAGCGCCGCAACCTCGGGGAGATCCGGTCGCGTGGCGTCGAGGCCGACGCGGAGGCGCGGATGGGCCCGCGGCTCATCCTTTCCGCCGGGATCACCCTGCTCGACGCGAAGGTGCTCTCCGCGGCCGAGCTCGCCCTGGTGGGCAAGCGCGTGCCGCAGGTCCCGCGGCGGCAAGGCGGGGCGCAGCTCCGCTACGACGACCCCCACGGATTCACCTTCGGGGTGCAGGCCCGCTTCAGCGCGTCGCAGTACGACGACGACCTCAACTCGCTGCGCCTGGGCGGGTACTGGACGCTCGACGCCGTCTTCGGGCATTCCCTCAACGAATGGGTCAGCTTCTTCCTGGCCGGCGAGAACCTCCGCGATGTGGAGTACGACGTGGGCCGCACACCGGTCCGTACGGTGGGTCCTCCGCGCACGATCCGGGGCGGGTTCCGCGTTCGCCTGCGCGGCGGTACGCGGCCCTGACCGCACCACGGCCAGGAAGCGGTCCTGCCCTCAGCATTGAACGCTCCCCCCCTTCGGTGATACAAACCGGTACCGGCTCCGGGCTGCCTCGTCCGGTCTCGCCCGTTCGCGCGGCCGTGTCGAGGCCGCGACCGAGGACCGCACGGCGGCAGGAGAGAGGGCGATGCTGAGGAAGATCCTCGCCGTCGACGATTCGGCGCTCATCCACCAGATGTACAAGCTCTTCCTCTCCCGTTACAAGAGCTGCAAGCTCATCAGCGCCATGAACGGCCTGGAGGCGCTGGACAAGCTGGGCCAGGAGGAGGGTATCGACCTCATCCTGCTCGACATCAACATGCCGGTCATGAACGGGCTCGAGTTCCTGCAGCGGGTACAGAAGGAGCCGGCCTACCAGGCCATACCCGTCATCATCATCTCGACCGAAGGAAAGGAAGAGGACACGATCCGCGGCCTGAAGATGGGCGCGAAGGGATACGTCAAGAAGCCCTTCCAGGCCTCGGAGCTCCACGGGCTCATCGAGAAGATCACGACCACCTGAGGAGGGGGGAGGGCCGGCCGCCCGCTAGCATGTCCGACTTCCAGGTCTCCCCCGAGCTGCTCGCCATCTACCTCGAGGACGCGCGGCAGCACCTCGAAGCGCTCGACCACTGTCTCCTGACCCTCGAACGCGAGGGACCGGACGAGGAGACGGTGGCGGCCGTCCTAGGCCCGCTGCATACCCTCAAGGGCAACAGCGGGATGATCGGCTTCTCCGGCATCAAGGATTACGTGCACCGGCTCGAGGACGTCTTCGCGCACGTGCGCGACGGAACCCTCGTGCTCCAGCCGGAGGCCTTCGATCGCCTGTTCGCGGGCGCGACGGCGCTGCGCGACTCGATCGAGCACTCGGCCCGCGAGGGGACGGAGAGCCGCGACCTCGTGCCCGAGCGCGCGGAGCTCGAGCGGATGGTCGCGGGCGGGTCGGGCGCGGGCCCGGCGGCGCCGCCGGCCGGCCTCCTCGTTCCGCCTCGGGAGCCGGCGTCGCCGGCCCCGGGCGGCGCCCCCGAGCGGCGTGCCGACGCGCGCTACACGGCCAGGTCGAGCGTCGTGCGCGTCGAGTTCGCCCAGCTCGATCACCTGCTCAACCTGGTCGGCGAGCTGATCATCCATCGCACCAAGCTGCAGGAGATGGCCCGGACGCTGGCCCAGGAGACGGATCAGCGCGGGGCCGCGCGCGACCTGCTGGCCGCCGTGCACCAGGTGGCGGGAGTGTCGCAGCACCTCCAGGAGACGGTCATGGACGTGCGGATGCTTCCCATCCGGCACGTGTTCGAGCGGTTCCCGCGTCTCGTGCGCGACCTCGCCCGCGAGACGGGCAAGGAGATCGAGCTGATCCTGGAGGGCGAGTCGACGCGCATCGACAAGGCGATCATCGACGAGATCGGCGAGCCGCTCGTCCACCTCGTCCGCAACAGCGTCGACCACGGCATCGAGCCTCCCGCGGAGCGGGTGGCCAACGGCAAGACACCGACCGGAACCATCCTCCTCTCCGCGACCCAGGAGTCGAACCACGTCGTCATCACGATCATGGACGACGGCGCGGGGATCGACGCCGCCACCGTGCGGACCAAGGCGGTGGAGCGCGGCCTGCTCAAGGCGGACGAGGGCCTCTCCGATCGCGACGTGGTGCAGCTCATCTTCTCGCAGGGCTTTTCGACCCGCGAGTCGATCACGGAGGTCTCCGGGCGCGGCGTCGGCCTGGACGTGGTGCTGAAGTCGATCGAGAGGCTCAACGGGCTGGTGGAGGTGGAGACGGTGCCGGGAGTCGGCACCAAGTTCATCATCCAGCTCCCCCTGACCCTGGCCATCATTGCCGCCCTGCTGGTCGAGGTGTCCGGCCGCACGTACGCGATTCCGCTGGGCTCGGTGGTGGAGAGCCTCAAGCTGCGCCCGGAAGAGATCCACACGATCAGCGGCCGCGAGACCCTGCGCATCCGCGACCGCATCGTCCCCCTGGTCCGGCTGGCCCGCCTCTTCGGCCTGCCGGAGGACGAGGGACCGGAGGCCCGCGAGTACGCGGTGGTCATCGGCCGCGGAGACAAGCGCGTCGGGGTCATCGTGAACCGCCTGCGCGGACAGCAGGAGGTCGTGATCAAGGCCCTCGACCCGGCCGTCTCCGGCGAGGGGGTGGGCATGGCGGGGGCGACCATCATGGGTGACGGTCGGGTGGTGCTGATCCTCGACGTGGCGTCGCTCTTCGACGGCAAGCGCCTCCCCTCGCTGCAGGGGGGCCGGCTGACGCCGGCGCTGGAGGCCTGAGCGAGTGGCCAGGCCTCCCGATCGCGGCAAGCGCGGACGGAAACCCGGCCCCGGCGGGCGTCGGGCGGCGACGGCCGAAGGCGGCCGCCCCAGACCCGACACGGAGGAGGGCCTGGTCTTTCCGGCCGACCCGGTCGACGAGCGCAGGGGCCCGATCTCCCTCCCGTCATCCGGCCTCGCCGCCGACATCCTGGCCCTGGCCGGCGCGGCCTCCGTGCCCACCGTCGAACCGTCGCGCGTACCGGTGCCCGTGGCCGCCGCCGCGGCCGAGCCCACCCCCCGCGCCCACAACATCTCCTTCTTCGCGGCGCCCGTGCGCGAGGAACGGAAGGCGGTGGAGGCGACCGAGCACCTGGCCACCTTCTTCCTCGGCCGCGAGGAGTACGGTGTCGACGTGCGCCTGGTTCAGGAGATCATCCGCGTCACCGAGATCACCCAGGTGCCGCGCGCGCCCGATTTCATCAAGGGCGTGATCAACCTGCGCGGCCGCATCATCCCGGTGGTGGACCTGAAGCGGAAGCTCCGCATGGGCGAGGTGGAGGTCGCGCGCCAGTCGCGCATCGTCGTGGTGAAGATCAAGGAGCGTCTGATCGGCCTGCTCGTGGACGGGGCCTCGCAGGTCCTGAAGGTGCCCGTCTCCACCATCGAGGCGGCACCGGACGAAGTGACCGAGATCGACGCCACCGCCATCCGCGGGGTGGCCAAGCTCACGGGGCGGCTGATCATACTGATGGACCTGACCAAGACGCTCGCCCTGGAGCTGAGGGAAGAGGCGGACCGGAATGAGTCCGAGTAACCGCAGATGAGGAGACTTG
>QHVP01000080.1:8125-14180 GCA_003222295.1 Acidobacteriota bacterium
GCCTGGCGCCGGCGGAGCGGGCGGGGGCGGCGGAAGTGGCGGTGGTGAAGAGCAGCGACATCGCGGCCTGGCGGCCCGCGATCGACGCCCTGCGCCGCGTCGCCGCCGCGCACACCATCACGGAGTTCGATCTGCGCAACGACCGCAGCACCGCGGACAGCGTCCTCGCGCGCCTCAAGGGCCGCAACGTGATCGTCGTGGCCATGGGTCCCCTGGCCGCGCAGCTCGTCCGCTCCACCCTCCCCGAGACTCCGCTCGTCTTCGCGATGGTGCAGGAGCCGGTCAAGCTCGGGCTGGCGCCCGGCCCCACGGTGACGGGCGTGACCTTCGCCATCCCGGTCAAGAACCAGCTTGCCGCCTTCCGGATGGTCAATCCCAAGGGCGTGCGCATCGGCGTGATCTACAAGGAGGAGAACTCCGGCCGCTACGTCGAGGAGGCCATGAAGGCGGCGAGCCTCCTGCGCGTGGTCATGGTCACGCGCGCGATCACGTCCGAGCGCGACATCCCGGCCGCCCTGCGCTCGCTGCTGGCCGGCGACGAGGCGATCGACGCCCTCTGGATCCCGCCCGATCCGGTCCTGCTTGGCGACGACACGCGACGGTTCCTGCTCGGCGAGATGTTCAAGGCGGGCCGCGCCGTCTACGGATCGTCTTCCGGGCTGGTGGCGGAGGGCGCCCTGGTGAGCAACGGTCCCGACCTGGTGTCGATCGGAGAGCAGGTCGGGGAGCTGGTGAACAGGCTGGCCGCGGGCGAGCGCGCGCGGATCGAGCTTCTGGTGCCACGGGCGGAGCTGGTGATCAACAAGAAGATCGCCGGCCGCCTCAAGATCGACGTTTCGGCCGACGTCCTCAAGGCCGCCAACAAGGTGTTCTAGCGCGATGACCATTCGCTCCATCCGGACCAAGTTCCTCCTGCTGGTGGCCGGGGTTGCCCTCCTGGTGGGCGCCGTCTCCGCCGGGTTCGAGCTGCTCATGAGCGGCGCTCTCCTGCGCGAGCAGGTCGTCAAGCGCGGCCGCTACATCGCCCAGAACCTGTCCTACAACAGCAAGTACGGCGTGCTCACCGAGGACAAGCCGCTCCTCACCCAGCTCCTCGAAGGCGCGCTCTCCGCGGGCACCGACCGTTCCCACCTGGGCAGCAGCGACGTGGTGGGGGCGATGATCCGGGATGCGAAGGGGGTGGTGCTGGCCCAGCGCGGCGCCCCCATCCGGGATCTGCCGAGCACGCCCGCCGCGACCATCCAGGAGCGCGACACCGTCACCGAGCAGGGCGAGCCGGTGATCCTCTTCCGGGCCCCGGTGACCAGCGACCCCGGGGCGGGGATGGCGGGCGAGCTCGGGCTGGCCGCCGAATCCGGCGCGCGTGCCCCGGAAGAGCTCAAGGGCGGGGTCGAGGTCGCCATCAGCAAGTCCGTGATGGCCGCCCAGCAGAAGAAGAACTTCGTGGAGACGGGCCTCGTCGCCCTCTTGCTCTTCGCGGCCGGTTCCGGCCTGGGCTGGCTCCTCATCGGGAGATGGCTCAAGCCCGTCCGCCGCATGCTCGACGTGGCCAACGCGGTCACCAAGGGCGACCTGACGGAGAAGGTCGAGGCGGTGGACTCCGCCGACGAGCTGGGCACGCTGGCCCTCGGCTTCAAGGACATGGTCGCGAACCTGCGGAAGATCGTGGACAACATCCAGGAGACCTCGGTGCAGGTCGCCTCCTCCGCGGGCGAGATCTCCGCCAACGCGAAGCTGATCACCCAGGGGGCGCAGAGCCAGTCCCAGGCCGCGGAGGAGACGTCCACCTCGATGGAGGAGATGGCGGCCTCCATCCAGACCGTCGCCGGCAACGCCCAGAGCCTCGCCACCTACGTCGAGGAGACCTCGTCGTCGATCACGGAGATGGGCGCGTCCATCGAGGAGGTGGCCAAGTCCAGCTCGACCCTGGCCGGCACCGTGACCGAGGCCTCCGCCACCATCGAGGAGATGACGGTCTCCATCGACCAGATGGCGAAGAACCTCGAGAACCTGGCCGGCACCGTGACCGAGACCTCCGCCACCATCGAGCAGATGACCACGTCCATCGAGGGCGTGGCCAAGAACGCGGAGACCCTCAGCAGCGCGGCCTCCAAGGCCAGCCAGCGCGTCACGGAGATGGCGGCGGCGGTGAACGACGTGGCCAAGATCGCCGAGGAGGCGGACCGGATCTCGACCAAGGCCTCCGAGGACGCGCGCCTCGGGGACGAAGCGGTGGCCACCACCGTCCAGGGCATGAAGACGATCTCGGAGACGATGGACAACACCACGCGCGTCATCACGAGCCTGGGCAAGCGGTCCCAGGAGATCGGGAAGATCCTGGAGGTCATCGAGGAGATCGCGGACCAGACGAACCTGCTCGCCTTGAACGCGGCCATCGAGGCCGCGCGCGCCGGAGAGGCCGGCCGCGGGTTCGCGGTGGTGGCGGACGAGGTGCGCAAGCTGGCCGAGCGCTCGGTCGAGGCCACCAAGGAGATCACGGAGGTGATCCGCCAGGTGCAGGCGGAGACGACGGACGCGGTCGACACCGCCAAGGCGGGCGCGGAGGAGACGCGCCTGGGCATTCAGCTCGCGGACAAGGCCGGTCTCGCCCTGCGCCGCATCAGCGACTCCGTGAACCGCTCGAGCCAGCTCATGGCCCAGATCGCGCAGGCCACGGCCAAGCAGTCCTCCGCCTCCGCGGAAGTCCTGCAGACGGTGAAGGACATGAACGCGGCCACCGCCAACGTGACCTCGGCCGTGCGTGAGCAGGCCGAGGGCAGCCGGCAGATCCGCGAGGCCATGGAGAACATCAACAAGATCATGACCCAGGCCGCGTACTCCACCCGCGAGCAGGCGGCGGGGGGGCGTCAGGTACGCGTGTCCGTCGAGAACATGAACAAGATCGCAGGGCAGGTGAACATCGCCACCAAGGAGCAGGCGGAAGGCTCGCGCCAGATCATCGGGGCGGTGGAGAACATGAACCGCATGACCCAGCAGGTCTCCTACGCGACGGCGGAGCAGAAGCGCGGAGGCGAGCTGGTGGTCAAGGCGATGGAGAACATCTCCGAGATCGCGCGCGACAACCTGGCCACGGTGGAGGAGATGTCCAAGGCGACCGTGAACCTCGCGCAGCAGGCCGAGAACCTGGCCAAGCTGATCTCCGTCTTCCGCGTTCAATAGGCTATCCACCTTGCGGGCGTTTTCCGTCGTGAGCCGCGTCACCGTGGCCGATGAAGGCGATTTCGCCCGCCGAGCCACGTGCTAGGATTGCGCACGTTCCGGGCATGGGGGTTGCCGGATGCTGGCTCAGAACTCGTGGGGGCCGCCGACGCGCTCATCCGAAGAACGCCCCGCGCGTGCGCCCCGCACCCTCCTCTATCCCGCCGTCATCGTTGCATGGCTGGCTTCCGTGCTGGGCGGGTTCGTGTGGCTGTCCGCATACAAGGCGACGCCGGGCCCGACTGCCGGCGAATCGCCTTCGCGCTGGCCCGTCGATAGCCGCATCCCGCGCGATCCCGATCGGGCCACGCTGATCCTGTTCGCCCATCCCCATTGTCCCTGCACCCGGGCGAGCGTCAGCGAGCTCGCACGCCTGATGGGCCGCCTCCCCGGCCGGCTCTCCGCCCGCGTGATGTTCCTGCGGCCGTCGGACGTCCACGAAGGGTGGGAGCACACGGACCTGTGGCAGACGGTGTCCACGATCCCGGGAGCAGCCGCCTTCCGCGACGACGACGGGGTGGAAGCCGCGCGTTTCGGCGCCGCTACCTCCGGCTTCACGGTCGTATACGACGCGCAGGGGAACCTCCTCTTCCGGGGCGGCCTTACCGCCTCGCGCGGACACGAGGGGGACAGCTTCGGCCAACGACGCGTCGTCTCGCTGCTCACGACCGGCGCGGCCGACCGGAGCGACAGTCCTGTGTTCGGTTGCGCTCTCGGATCCCACCCGACGGTAGCGCCCTGACCAAGGAGGGAAGGCATGCCCGCCGCTGACCTGGAAAACGCCGCGGCCACGATCGTGGCCCGGGCGAACATTCGTTTCCGCGCGCATCGCCTCGAGATCATGAAGGCGACGGACCGGCTCTTCGCCTTTCTCATGGCCGGGCAGTGGGTATTCGCGATCGGCCTCGCGCTCACGCTCTCCCCGTACGCCTGGGAAGGGAAGCCTCCCCATCGCGCTGGCCATCATGCGCCCGGGCTGGGTCGTGACCCGGCACGTGATCGCGGCCGCGCAGATGCTGTGGTCTGCCCTCCTCATCCATCTCAGCGGCGGGCGCATCGAGACGCATTTCCACGTCTTCGGCTCGCTGGGCTTCCTGACCGCGTATCGCGACTGGCCAGTCCTGATCACGGCCACGCTGATGGTGGTGGCGGACCATCTGCTCCGCGGCTTCCTCTGGCCGGAGTCCGTCTACGGCATCACGAACCCCGAATGGTGGCGTTTCCTCGAGCACGCCTTCTGGGTGGTCTTCGCCGTCCCGTTCCTCATCGTGCTGTGCGTCCGCAGCGTGCGCGACATGCGCGCGATGGCGGAGAAGGGCGCCGAGCTCGAAGCCCTCTCCGAGGGCGAGTGGCGCAAGTCGTCCGTCCTCGAGCGGGCCGAAGCCGCCGCTTCCTAGCCGGAATCCATGGCGACCAGCTCCAAGGACTCCGAGGTGGCGGTTTCGTGACGCGCACCGAATTCGAGAGGCTGCCGCTCGGGGAGCGCGTGCGCCTGCTCATGGGCGGGACCCTCAAGTTCTTCCGGAACGGGCAGGAAATCACCGCGCGGCAGGCCCTGCGAGGCGCCTAGCCGCTTCCCACGGCGCGCGCGGCCCCGGTTGCGGCCGCAACGACGCGCGGTGTATACCCATCACTCTCACATGATCGACATCGAGGCCGCACTGGAGCATCTCCGCACCGGCGAGGAGCCCGTTCGCCGGCGGATCGTCGACGAGCTCGGCCGGTCGGGGCAGCCCGAAGCCATCACGCCCCTGCTGCTGGCGGTCGCGCACGAGAGCTGGCCCGTGCGGCAGGCGGCCACGGAGCTGCTGGCCACCTTCGACGAGGCGACGCTCCTCCCGCATCTCGAGGCGGCGCTGCGCAACGACGAGGATGCGGCCATGCGCAACGCGGCCATGGAGATCTACGTGAAGATGGGGCCGGCGGCGCCCCCCGCCCTCCTCGCCCTCCTGTCCGACGAGGACGAGGAGGTGCGCAACTTCGCCGCGGTCATGCTCGGGGCCCGCCGCGAGCGCGCGGCCGTCCCCGCCCTCATCGCCGCCCTGGGCGACCCGGACGTCAACGTGCGCCACGCCGCCGCCGCCAGCCTGGGCCAGATCGGTGCCACGGAGGCGGTCGTCCCTCTCATCGACGTGCTGCGGACCGAGCCCTGGCTCCAATACCCGGCCATCCACGCCCTGGGCGAGATCGGCGACGCGCGGGCGGAGGCCCCGCTGCTGGACCTGCTCGGCGACGAGCTCTTGCGCGCCCCGGTGATCGAGGCGCTCGGCCGGCTCGCCGGCCGGCAGGCCCTGGTCCATCTGGTGCCCTACCTCTACGATGCCGACGTAACGCTGCGCAACGTGGCCATCCATGCCGTGGTCTCCATCGAGCAGCGTGCCACCGCCGCCGGCGACAGCCTCGATCCCGCGGTGCAGGCCGCCCTGCGGCGCGGAGACCTCGTGGACCATCTCCTGACCACGCTGCGCGAGGACGAGCCGATCAACCGCCGTACGGCCGCGGTGACGCTGGGCTGGCTCAAAGAGCCGCGGGCGGAGCCCTTGCTCATCGAATGCCTGGCCGAGACCGCGCTGCAGGAGTACGCCGCCCACGCCCTGGTCTCGATCGGCTTCCAGGACCGCGACGCGTACCGGCGCGGCCTCGAGCACGCCAGCGATCCCGTCCGCCAGGGCGTGGTGCGCTGCATCGCCTGGATCGCCCCTCCGCGCGGGATCGACCTCGTCGCCCCCATGATCCACGATCCTTCCCAGGAAGTGCGCGCGGAGGCGGCGGCGGCCATCGGCCGCCTGGGCGACGAGGACGCGGCCATGCTGCTCTTCGAGCTGCTCGGGGACGA
>QHVP01000080.1:14214-19415 GCA_003222295.1 Acidobacteriota bacterium
GCCCGGAGCCCCAGGTGAGGGTGCGGGCGGCGGAGACGCTGGGGCTCCTGCGTGACCCGGGGACGGCCGTCGCCCTCATCGCCCTCTCGAAGGATCCGCGGGAGACGGTCCGGCGCGCCGCCATCAAGGCGCTGGGGGAGATCGAGACGGCCGACGTGCCCGACCTCCTGCGCGCCGCTCTCCTCGACGAGAGCAGCCTCGTACGCCAGCAGGCGGTCCTCTCGCTGGGGAAGCTCCAGGACGCGCAAGCGGCCACGGACCTCCTTCCGCTCCTGGACGACCCCGATCCCAAGATGCGCTTCGTGACCCTGCGCGCGCTGGGACAGATCCGCAGCCGGGAAGTGGTGCCGCGCATCACGACTTTCCTCGGCGACTCCCGCAAGGAGCTGCGCTTCGCCGCCGTCGAGGCCCTCGGCTCGATCCGCGCGGTGGAGGCGGTGCGGCCCCTGGTGGCCGTGCTGCGCGACTCCGACCGCAACCTGCGCCGGGCGGCCGCGGAAGCGCTGGGTGCGATCGAAGACCCGCAGACGGCGCCCCCGTTGCTCCTGGCCCTCGAGGACGAGCACTGGTCGGTCCGCTGCGCGGCGGCGACCGCCCTCGGCCGGATCCGGAGCTTCAAGGCCGTCCCGCCCCTGCTGACCCGGCTCGGCGACGACGACGCCACGGTACGGCGCGCGGTGGTGGCCGCTCTCGGGGAGATCGGCGACGCGCGCGCGGCGCGGCACCTGACCCAGCTCCTCTCCGATCCCGCCCTGCAGCCGGCGGCGCTGGAGGCCCTGCGCCGCATGGGGGCGGCCGCCCTGCCCGAGATCGAACGCGCCTTCGGAGCGGCCGCGGCCGACGTGCGGCGGCTGATCGTGGACCTGGTCGGCAAGCTCGAGGACCGCCAGGGGCGCCGCCTGCTC
Source organism: Acidobacteriota bacterium (assembly GCA_003222295.1). Taxonomy (GTDB): domain Bacteria; phylum Acidobacteriota; class Vicinamibacteria; order Fen-336; family Fen-336; genus AA29. The sequence goes on from QHVP01000080.1 coordinate 15,120, forward strand.
CTGGCCGCCCTCGCCGACGACAGCGCGCAGGTGCGCGCGGAAGCGGCATTGGCCCTGGGCGACGGAGGCTTCCTCGACGCCGTCCGTCCGCTGATGGACCTCAAGGCCTCGGATCCGTCCGCCGAGGTGCGCCAGGCGGCCGCGATGGCCCTCACCAAGCTGACACCCCGGTAGCGAGCGGAGTGTTCCAGCCGATCGACCACAACGTCGACCTCTCCGAGGAGGAGTTCCGCCTGCTCCGCGATCTCATCCACGAGCGGTTCGGGCTCTTCTTCGACGACAACCAGCGCTCCTCGCTGCGCTCGCGGCTGACGGGCCGGCTCGCTTCGCTGGACCTGCAGTCTTTCGAGGACTACTACCACTACCTCCGCTTCGGCCCCCAGCGCGGGGACGAGCTGCAGCGGATGGTGACCCACCCGACCAACAACGAGACGTACTTCTACCGCGAGATGCCCCAGCTCCAGGTGTTCGCGGAGACCGTGCTGCGATCGATCAAGGAGGCCAAGTCGGCCGGACCCGACCGCACCCTGCGCGTGCTCTCGCAGGTGATCGGGATGGACGTGGACCAGGTGGCCCTCGAGAAGGCCCGCCGCGCGGCCTACCATCACAATTCGTTCCGCAGCCTGAGCCCGGCGGTGAAGGAGAGGCATTTCGTGCCGGCGGCGGGGGCGGCGGCCCAGGTGAAGGAGCCCATACGCCGCCTGGTGAGCTTCCGCGCGGGCAACCTCGTGGACGCGGCCAGCTACGCCCCGCTGCCCCGACTGGACGTGGTCTTCTGCCGCAACGTGCTGATCTACTTCTCGGACGCGATGATCCTCAAGGTGGTGCGCCTGTTCCACCAGGCGCTGGTCCCCGGCGGCTACCTGTTCCTGGGCCACGCGGAGTCGCTCTCGCGCATCACCGACCTGTTCACGCCCATCCGGTTCCAGGGCGCGATGGTCTACCGCAAGGAGGGGCCGCACGAGGCGCGCGCGTTGCCCGCGGTCTCGTGATCCGCGTCCTCGTGGTCGACGATTCGGCCTTCGTGCGCCAGGCCCTGTCGCGGATGCTGGGCGCGGCCCCCGACATCGAGGTGGTGGGGACGGCGGTGGACGGCAAGGACGGCTGGGAAAAGGCCCTCGACTTGCGGCCGGACGTGGTGACGCTCGACGTGAAGATGCCGCGGATGGACGGCTTGGAGGCGCTGCGGCGGATCATGGCGGACTGTCCGACCGCGGTCCTCCTCCTCTCGTCGCAGACCAAAGAGGGCGCGGAGGTCACCCTGCGCGGCCTGGAGCTGGGCGCGATGGACTTCGTCGACAAGTCCAGGGTCCAGGGCCACATGAACCTCCTGAGCCTGTCCGAGGAGCTCCAGGCCAAGGTACGCGCGCTGGCCTCCGTGCCCCGGGCGCGCTTGCAGGCGGTCACCGCGGTCCGCGAGACCGGGCTCAAGACGCTGCCCGCGCAGCACGCCGCCCGCGCCCAGATCGTGGTGATCGGGACTTCCACCGGGGGACCGCCCGCCCTTCAGGCCATCATCCCGCGCCTGCCCGAAGCGCTGCCCTGCGCGGTCCTCGTCGTCCAGCACATGCCCGTCGGGTTCACGCGGTCGCTGGCGGAACGGCTCGACGGGCGCAGCGTCGTGCCCGTCCGGGAGGCGGCGGACGGCGACCCGGTGGTGCGGGGCTCCGTGCTCGTCGCCCCCGCCGGGCGTCACATGAAGATCCGGCGCCGCGGACAGGAGACGCGGGTCTGGCTCGACGACGAGCCACGCTCCGCGCTGCACCGGCCCTCCGTCGACGTCCTCATGGCGTCCGTGGCCAGAGCCTATGGCGAGCACGCCATGGGCATCGTGCTCACCGGGATGGGGTCGGACGGCGTGGAAGGGCTCAGGGCGATCCGCGACGCCGGCGGCATGACGCTCGCGGAGAGCGAAGAGACCTGCGTGATCTACGGCATGCCCAAGGCCGCGATCGAAGCGGGCGTCGTGGACCGCTCGGTGCCCCTCACCCGCGTCGCCGACGAGATCCTTTCTGCGGTGTAGACTCTCGCGCGGATGTGGGACCTCGCTCCGGGAGCGGCACGGTGAGCCTTAACGGTAACCTCGAGGACCTGCCTCTCCTCGACATCCTCCAGATCGTCTCCTTCAGCAAGAAGACGGGCTACCTCTCCATCCGCACCGAAGCGGGAGAGGGGGCCATCGTCTTCACGGACGGCTTCGTGGTGGCCGCCTTCAGCGCCGAGACCCCCCCCTTCGACCCGCGCTATCGTCGTCTGCCGCCGGAGGCGCGGACGCCGCTGCTCCGCCAGAGCATCGAGCGGGGCCTCGAGCAGCTCATCCGCCTGCGGGAGGGCCAGTTCAGCTTCAGCCTCACCGAGCAGCCCCCCCTGCGCATCGGTCCGCGCGACATCTCCGAAGAGACGTTGCCGGAGGGCATCAACGCACAGGAGCTGCTGCTCGACCTCGCCCGCGGGATGGACGAGGACCGGCGCGATTCGACGGCGGCGCTGGAGGCCTCGTTCGCGGAGCCCCCCGAAGACGTGGGTGGCGCGGAAGCCCTCGTCGACCTTCCGCCCGCGCCCGCCGTGCCGGCGACGGCCGTCCGCTCGCCGGCGCCGTCCGCACCTCCGCCCCCGGCCGACGCGGCCGCGGGGGCGAGCGTGCCGCCGCCTCCGAGCGAGGGTGAGGCGACCACGATCCTCCTCGTCGACGACGAGGACGAGGTCCGCCGCATCCTGGCCGAGCGGTTCGCCCGCGGCGGGTACAACGTGGTCGAAGCCCACGATCCGGACTCGGCGGTGAAGAAGGCGGGCCGCCTGGGAAAGGCTTCGATCGCGTTCCTGCTCGTCACCGATCTCGGCATGCCGACCTCGGGCGGCACTTCTTTCCAGGGCGGGTTCGAGGTGGTCAAGCGCCTCTGGAAGATGAACCTCCGTCCGCCGGTGCTCCTGATGGCGGAGGCGCTCACCGGCACGCTGCAGGCGCGCGCGCGCCAGATGGAGATCGCGCACTTCGTCTTCAAGCCCGGCCTGTCCAAGCTGGACCCGGAACAGTTCGAGGCCGACCTGCGCGCGTTCGCGACGAAGATCCTCACCGACCTGCTGCCCAAGCTCGGCACGACCGCTTCCGCCGCGCCTTCGGCGAAGCCGGCGGCGGCTCGGCCGGCGGAGGCGGCGGCGGGGAGGCCGCCCGCCGCCGGCACGGCTCCGACCAAAGGCCCCGCCCCGCCTGCCGCCGCCCCGTCCGCCGTGCCTCCCGCCACCGCGGACGAGAGGTCGCGCGACTTCGAGCACCTGCAACGCTGGCTGGAGGAGCTGCGGGGATGCCAGGATGCCACGCAGGTCTCGGCCCAGGTCATGCGCGTCGCGCGCGACTGCTTCGAGCGCGGCATCCTCTTCGTGGTCAAGCACGAGACCATGCGCGGCCTGGGCGGTTATGGGGCCGCGCCGCGCGACGAGAAGCTCGGCCTGCTGGTGCGCGACGTGACGATCCCCCTGGGCGAGCCCTCCCTCTTCGCGCGCGTCGCCGTCGGCCGCAAGTCGCACGTCGGACCCTGGCCGGAGGACAAGTGGGCCCGCCATCTCCTGGGCAAGATCGGGCGCTTCCAGTCGTCCGGCTTCGCCCTGCTGCCCCTGCTTACCAACCGGGAGACGGTCGCCATCCTCTTCGGAGACAACGCGGACAGCGGCCGCCCGCTGGGCCGCCTGGCCGCCCTGGACACGTTCGTCAACCAGGCGGGGATCGCCCTCGAGAACGCGTTCCTGCAGCGGAAGGTCACGGCGATGCAGGGACAGTGAATCCCGCGTAGAATCCAGCTTCAGGCCCATGCCCAGCGGAGACGACCCCGTCCAGAAGAGCCAGGAATTCTTTGGTGTCTTTCTCAAGGCCAAGGAGTTCACGGAGGAGCTGCTCAAGGAGAACGAGCGCCTGAGGTTCAAGCTGGCGAGCCTGGAGGCCTCCGCGGGCAGCGGACCGCAGGCTCCGGCCGACGAGCGCGTGCGCGAGCTGGAGCAGCGCCTGCAGGAAGTGGAGACCCGCTACCGCAAGGTCGAGGAGGAGAACAAGGAGTTCGCCGACCGCTATATCGAGATCGAGGAGCAGAACAACAACCTGGCCAACCTCTACGTGGCCTCCTATCAGCTCCACTCCACCCTGGACTACCGCGAGGTCATCCGCATCGTCCAGGAGATCGTCATCAACCTCATCGGGGCGGAGGCCTTCCACATCTTCGTGGTGAGCGACAAGACGGGCCAGCTCGAGCTGGAGACCTCGGAGGGGGCGAGCGCGCCCGTCACGACCATCGGCATCGGCGAAGG
>QHVP01000552.1 GCA_003222295.1 Acidobacteriota bacterium
TAGCGCTCCTCGTTGTAGGACGTGTACCCCAGCACGCCCGCGTTGATCACCTCGACGCGGCGCCCGGGACGGTCGAGCTGGCGCTCCAGCACCTTGGCGAACGTCTCGCCTGGCGCCACACCGAGGCCGTACGCAATCGAGTCGCCGAGCACGAGGATGCGATGGGTACCCGGCGGCTTCGGGATCGCGAAGACGCGGTCGCGCAGGCCCTGGGGGCTGATCCCCGGCCGCCGTGGGTTGAGGGCGTACAGGTACGGGCAACCGCACGGGACGTGCATGGGCACGCGCGGCCGGCGACGCGCCCCCCGGAGCGCGACCTCGCCCGCGCCGAGGGCGAGCAGGGTGGCGGCGAGGGCCAGCAGGGCGTTCTTCATTCGCGCGCGTCGGGCCCCGATGAACGAGCGACGGCCGAGCCGTATGCGCGCTGGACGACCTCGGCCAAATGGAGGGCGCGGCGCGGCGTCGCCTGCGCGATCTGCTCACGGCAGCTGAAGCCGTCGGCCACGATCAACGTCGATTCGGCGGCCGAGCGCACGGCCGGCAGCAGGACGCGTTCTCCCACCGCCATCGAGACGTCGTACTTGTCCTTTTCGAACCCGAACGCGCCGGCCATCCCGCAGCAGCCGGCGTCGGGCCGCTCGACGTCGACGCCCATCGTCTCGAGGACGGCCAGCTCGCCGCTCATGCCCATCACGGCCTTCTGATGGCAATGGCCGTGCACGAGGACGCGGCCGGCCAGGCGGGGCAGGCGATCCGCGGCGTGGCGGGTGAGGAACTCGCCGAGGGTGAGCACCTGCCGCGAGAGACGGACGGCGTCCTCATCGTGCGGGAACAGCCCGACCAGCTCGTCACGGAATACGGCCACGCAGCTGGGCTCGAGGCCGACGATCGGCGTGCCCGCGCGCAGGTCCGGCTCCAAGGCGGCGAGCACGCGCCGGAGGAGCGACTTCGCCCGGCCCAGCATGCCCCAGTCGTAAAGGGGCCGGCCGCAGCACAGGTTGCGCGATGGAATGCGGACGCGGAACCCCGCGGCGCGCAGCACGGCTTCCGCGGCCAGGAGGACCTGCGGGTGGAAGTTGTCGTTGAAGGTGTCGACCCACAGGAGCACCTCTGGCTGATCGCGCGGCCGGGCGGAGGGTGGAGGCTCGGCACGTAGGCGCTGGATGCGCCGGAAGCTCTGCCCGGCGAAGGCCGGCATCCGCCGCTGGGGCGCGAGGCCGGCGATTGCCTTGAAAGCGCCCGCGAGCGGCCCTTGCGTGAGCGCATTGCCCAGGGCCGGAGCCATCGAGGCCAGCCGCGCCCACCAGTGGATGAGTCCCATGGCGTAGGCGGCGCGCGGACGAACGTGGCCATCGTAGTAATGGGCGAGGAACTCCGCCTTGTAGGTGGCCACGTCCACTCCCACCGGACAGTCGCCCTTGCATCCCTTGCAGGCGAGGCAGAGGTCCAGGGCCTCCTTGACCGCCTCGTCGCCCCACCCTCCGTGCACGACGTCGCCCGTGGCCATCTCGAAGAGCAGCCGTGCCCGCCCCCGCGTGGAGTGCTTCTCCTCGCGCGTGACCATGAAGCTCGGGCACATGGTGCCGCCGCCGAGCCGGCGGCACGCGCCCACTCCGACGCAGCGCAGCGTGGCCTCGGCGAAGCTGCCGCGATCCTGCGGGTACTGGAAGTGCGTGACCAGCGGCCGGGGCCGGTAGGAGGTGCCGAGGCGGAGGTTCTGATCGATGCGATAGGGATCGACGAGCTTGCCGGGGTTCATCCGGCCTTGCGGGTCCCAGATGGCCTTGAACTCCCGGAAGGTCTGGACCAGATCGGTCCCGAACATCCGGGGCAGCAGCTCCGCGCGCGACTGGCCGTCGCCGTGCTCGCCGGAGAGCGATCCTCCGAAGCTCACGACGAGGTCGGCGGCCTCCTCCACGAACGCGCGATAGGCGCGGATCCCGGGCGCGGTCTCGAGGTCGAAATCGATCCGGATGTGGACGCAGCCCTGACCAAAGTGCCCGTAGAGGTCGCCGTGCCGCCGATGGCGGTCGAGCAGCTTCTTGAGCGCGCGCAGGTAGTCGCCGATGCGGTCGGGCGACACCGCCGAGTCCTCCCAGCCTTCCCAGGCCCGGGGTTGTCCCGGCACCACGGCCGTGACGCCCAGGGCGGACTCCCGTACGGCCCAGATCTTCTTCTGCTCGTCCCCGCGCGTGAACAGCTTCATGGACGGCGCCCCGTGGCCGCCCGGGCGGCGACCCATGCGCTCCATGCAGGCCCGCGTGCGCTCCTCCGCGAGCGCTGCCGTCTCGTCGCCCAGCTCCACGAGCAGCCAGCCGTGGCCCGCCGGGAGGAGAGCGACCCCGTCCGGGTGCAGTCCCTTGCGCTTCATGGCGTCCACGAGGCCGGCATCGAAACCCTCGAGGCCGATGGGTCCACTCTCGAGCACGCGCGGCACGTCGTCCGCGGCGGCGAAGGCGTCCGCATAGCCCAGCAGCAGGAGAACGCGCGCGGGCGGGCTCGGTACCAGCCGCAGCGTGGCCCCCAGCACCATCACGCACGTGCCCTCGCTGCCCACCAACGCGCGCGCAACCTGGAAGCCATGCTCGGGCAGAAGCCAGGGCAGGTTGTAGCCGGAGACTCGCCGCGGGATGTCCGGATAGCGCGCCCGGATGCTTTCCGAGTGGCGGTCACGAAGGGCAGCGAGGGCAGCGTAGATCTCGCCTTCGCGGCCGCCTTCCGCCACGATGCGCACGCGCTGCTCGTCTGACGTTGCGCCCACGCGCAGGCGCAGCCCGTCGTAGGTGACGACGTCCAGCTCCTCCACGTTCTCGTCCGTGCGCCCGGCCATCAGGGAATGCACGCCACACGAGTTGTTGCCGATCATCCCGCCCAGGGTGCACTGAGCGTGGGTGGCGGGGTCGGGGCCGAAGGTGAGGTGGTGGCGCTCGGCGGCGTCGCGCAGCGTGTCCAGGACCGCGCCCGGCTGCACCCGCGCGCGCCGCGCGACGGGATCGACCTCGACCACCTGGTTGAGGTACTTCGACATGTCGACGACGACGGCGGCGTTGCAGCACTGGCCGGCCAGGCTCGTGCCTCCGCCGCGCCCGAGCACGGGAACGCCGTGGCGGCGGCACACGGCCAGCGTCTCCAGGACGTCGTCGACCGTCCGCGGCAGCACGACCCCGATCGGGACCTGGCGATAATTGGAGGCGTCGGTGGCGTAGAGCGCTCGGCTGCCGTCGTCGAAGCGCACCTCGCCCGCGGTCTGCCGGCGAAGGTCGCGGGCCAGGTCGCGCGCGCCGCGGAAGGCGGCGCCACCCCGAGGCTCCTCCGCGCGCTCCGTCAAATCATTTCTTTGATGCGGTCCTTGAGCACCGCGCGCATGATCTTCTCCCGCGCGGGCTCGCCACGGACGAGGGCTTCCGCGAGCTTGCGTGCCTGCTCCACGGTCGTCTTGGCGGGCATGGGCGGCTCGTAGGGATCGACCACCGCCTCCACGATGACGGGGCCCGGCACGGCCAGCGCGGCGTCGAGCACCTCGCCGCAGCGCTCGGGATCGTCGATGCGGAAGCCGCTGCCGCCGCAGGCCTCCGCGACCTTCACGAAATCGATGGGCTGCAGCTCGCACCCGTACTCCGGGTTGCCCAGGAACACCATCTGCTCCCACTTGATCATGCCGAGCGTGTTGTTCTTGATGACCACCACCTTCACCGGCAGCTCGTACTTCACGGCGGTGGCGAACTCCGCCATCAACATCGACAGCGCGCCGTCGCCCACGAAGGCCACGCACTGCCGATCGGGGTAGGCGATCTGGGCGGCGATGGAGTAGGGCAGGCCGTTGGCCATGCTGGCCAGCGTGCCGGAGAGCGAATACATCTGGCCCCGCCGCGCGGGGATGTGACGCGCCCACCAGGTGGCGACGGTGCCCGAGTCGCAGGACACGATGGCGTTCGAGGACAGGCGCCGTCCGAGCTCGTGGGCCACGACCTGGGGCTTCATGGGCTTGTCACGCCGGGTGCCGCGCTCCTCCATCAGCGCGAGCCATTCCTTCATGCCCTCCTGGGCCTTGCCCAGGAACGACCGGTCGTCCTTGCGCGCGAGGAGAGGCAGGAGCTGGCGCAGTGTCGCGGCGGCGTCTCCCACGAGACCGACCTCGACCGGATAGCGAAGGCCGATGCGCACAGGATCGACGTCGAGCTGCACGCCACGGGCCTGGCCCGGCTTGGGGAGGAACTCGATGTACGGGAACGACGTGCCCACCATGAGGAGCGTGTCGCACTCCTCCATGGCCTCCTCGGATGGCCGCGTGCCCAACAGGCCGACTTGACCGGTCGTGTAGGGACTGTCGTCGGGCACCGCCGCCTTGCCCAGAAGGGCCTTCACGATGGGGGCGCCCAGCGTTTCCGCGAGTCGCTCGAGCTCTTCGGTGGCGCCGAGCGCGCCCCGACCCGCGAGGATCGCGACCTTCCTTCCCGCGTTGAGCACTTCGGCCGCGCGGGCGAGGTCGTCCGCGGCCGGCAGCGCCGCCCGCCGGGCCCACGCGTTCGACGAGTGGCCCGGCAACGCCCGCTTCGAGCCTTTCTCCGCCTCCTGCTCCTGGAGGTCGACCGGGAAGTTGACGTGGGCCACGCCGCGGTAGCTGAGAGCGGTCCGGCAGGCCAGGTTCGTGACCGACTCCACGTGGTTCTTGCCCATCACGCGCGTGCTGTAGAGGGCGACGTCCTGGAACACGCGGTCGAGGTCGACGTCCTGCTGCGCGAACGTGTCGATGAGGTCGTGGTAATGATGGCCGGTGATGGCGAGCACGGGCTGCCCGTCGAGCTTGGCGTCGTAGAGGCCGTTGATGAGGTGGAGCCCGCCGGGGCCGGAGGTGGCCAGGCACACGCCGAGCCGCCCCGTGTACTTCGCATAGGCGCAGGCCATGAAGGCCGCCGATTCCTCGTGCCGTACCTGCACGAAGCGGATGGCGTCCTTCCGCGTCCGCAGCGCCTCCATGATGCCGTTGATGCCGTCCCCGGGCAGGCCGAAGACCACGTCCACGCCCCAGGCTTGAAGCGTCTCGACCAGGATGTCCGCCGCCGTTTGCGCCATGGAGACCCCAGATTCCAGTCTAGCGCCCCGCGCTCGGCCGGCCGGGCGGTCCGGGGCGATTTTGATGTGCGCGTTTCATTGCTGAACGACGACGTGACGGTACTCTGGAGGCGATGAGCCGCGATCGTGGCTGAAGCCGCCGTCCGTCTCGATACCGCCTGTGCCTGTCGGGGCGCCACTCTGCTCGTCACGAATTCCGCGGGTGAGTGCGGACCGGACGACGCCCTCAGCGGCTTCTACGTCCGGGAGGTCCGCCACCTGCGCACGCTCCGTTTCGAGATCAACGGGGAACGGCCGTGGATGTGCGAGCGGTCTCGCCCGCGTCCGGACGAGCTGGCCTTCGTCTTCGTCCATCCCGAGCTGGCTCGGTTCGGCGGCGGTGGCAGCGGCGCTTCCGGGGACGAGGTGACCTACGACGCCCGGGGCCTGCCGCATCGCAGCATCGACGTGCGTCTCGTGTACGGCGTCACCCTGGACCGGCTGGAGGCCACCGTCCTGCTCACGAACCGGTCACGCTCGGCGGTCGCCTTCGACGCGGGCTGGGTCTTCGCCGCCGATTATGCAGACCTGCTGGAGGCCAACGAGGACCGGCGGCAGCAGGAGGCTCCGGTCACCGCGCACGTCGACGGCTCGACCGTTCGCATGCGCTACCTTCACGACCGGCTTCCCTTCGAGACCGTCGTCGCCGCGTCCGGTGCCGGCCGGTCGACGGCCGCCGAGGATCGCTGGACCTTCGCGCTCGAGATGCCGCCGCGAGAGACGACGGCCCTGCATCTCGTCGTCGAGGCGCGTGATCCCGATCGTCCGCTCGAGGAGGCGGAGCGGCGTGCGCGCATGGACCACCACGACCGCTGGAAAGCCTCGCTCACGCAGGTCGCGGTGCCCGGCAATCCGGAGGCGGAGCGCCTCTTGCGTCGCGCCCAGGAGGACCTCGCGTCCTTCCCGCAGCTGGAGGGCCAGGAAGACGAATGGCTGGCCCTGCAGGCGGGCGTCCCGCTGTATCCCGCGTTCTTCGGACGCGACGCGCTCACCGCGGGATGGCAGGCGGGGATGCTCGACTCCGGCGCGATGGTCGGCGCCGCGCTGAGCCGGCTCGGACGCCTCCAGAGCGACCGCGTGCTCGAGTGGCGCGACGAGGAGCCCGGCCGTATCCCCTACCAGGTCCGGACCGGCCCTCTGGCCCGCCTCGAGAAGAACCCCTACTCTGCCTACTACGCGGATTTCGCGAGCCCGTTCATGTACGTGATCGCGCTGGGCAACCTGTTCGCCTGGACGGGAGACCGCGCCGTCCTCGATCGGCACTGGGACACGGCGCGGCGGATCCTGGAGTGGGCGCGGACCTACGGGGACCGCGACGGCGACGGCTACCTCGAGTACCTGACGAAGTCAAAGGTGGGCACCAAGAACCAGGGCTGGAAGGACAGCGGGGACGCCATCGTCTACGAGGACGGCACGCCCGTACCCGCCCCCATCGCGACCTGCGAGATCCAGGGCTACTGGTACACGGCGCAGCAGATCATGGCGGGGCTGGCCTGGGTCAAGGGCGAGCGCGCCTGGGCGCGGGAGCTCTGGCGCGCGGCGCGCGCGCTGAAGGCGCGCTTCAACCGTGATTTCTGGATGGAGGAGGAGGGCTTCTACGGCCTGGCCCTGGACCCCGAGAAGCGTCTTGTGAGAGGGCTGACCTCGAACGTCGGCCATTGCCTGGCCACGGGCATCCTGCAGCGCGATCGTCTCCCCCGCGTGGTGGACCGGATGTTCCAGCCCGACCTCTTCAGCGGATGGGGCATCCGCACGCTGTCCACGCGTCACGTGGCCTACAACCCGCTCAGCTACCACCTGGGCACGGTGTGGGCGGTCGAGAACGCGACGATCTGCTTCGGTCTGCGCCACGGGCGGGCGCATCCCGGAGACGGTCGGCGGGTATGCGGCCGACGAGCACCCCACGCCCGGCGCCTATCCGCGGTCCAACACTCCGCAGACCTGGAACGCGAGCGCGCTCACCCTTTGCATGCAGTCCATCCTGGGACTCGTGCCCTTTGCCGGCCTCCACGCCCTCGTGGTCGATCCCGCGCTGCCCGATTGGCTCCCCGCGGTCGAGGTGCGCGGCCTGCGCGTGGGACGCACGATCGCCTCGCTGCGCTTCAGGCGCGACGCGAACGGCCGTTCGCACTTCGACGTCCTCGAGAAGAACGGGCCTCTACACGTCGTCCGCCAGCCGCCGCCGGAGGCGCTCCGAATAGGGCTGGGCCGGCGCATCCGCCTGCTCCTGGCCACGCCACTCCGATGACCGTGAAAAGGATGGCCGCTAGCTCGGCGGGCGAACGGCTCGCGCAATCACGCGCGCCAGGTGATACGGCTGGACGGGCTTCGCGACATGCTCGAAGTAACCCGCCTCCAGCGCATCCTGGCGGTCCCTCTCGGATGCATATGCCGTGAGGGCGATCGCAGGGATGCCCCTGTGCTCAGGCTGTCTCTTCAGGGACCGCACGAACGCGAGCCCATCCTCGTCCGGCATCCCGATGTCGCTGACGATCGCATCGGGCCGCTCTCTCGAAATCTTCGAGCGCGCCTCGGCGGCTGACGCCGCGCCCACCACCGTCGCGCCGAGCTCGGCGAGACAACGGGCGACGAGCTCACGGCTGTCGGCATCATCCTCGACGACCAGGACCCTGAGCCCGGCCAGCTGCGGCCGGCTCAGATCGCCGTCTTCGACGCCTTCGAAGGTGACGCCCGTACACAGGGGCAAGGTCACGGTGAAGACCGCGCCCTTTCCGCCGCCTTCGCTGCCGACATCGACGGCGCCGCCATGAGCTTCCGTGATGTGGCGAACGATCGCGAGGCCAAGACCGAGGCCACCCTTCCGGCGGGTCCTCGTCGCATCCTCCTGGCGGAAGCTGTCGAACACGTAGGGAAGGAACTCGGCGCCGATGCCTTGTCCGGTGTCGGCTACCTTCACGACGACCGAGCTGCCATCGCGAGCGGCCGAAGCCTGGACCGATCCGCCGAGGGGGCTGAACTTGATGGCGTTGGAGAGCAGGTTCCAGAACACCTGCCGCAGCCGTGCACCGTCGCCCTGGACGACGAGCGGTGTCTCCGGGATGACGAGCTGGAGATGGATGTTGCGGGCGTCGGCCGAC